>JAFYQN010000181.1 GCA_017559885.1 Clostridia bacterium | reverse complement strand
TACGTCTACTGGGAGATCTAAATCTTCTGCAAATACTGCCAAGTAGTTTACGCCTTTTACAAGTGCGAAACCGCCAAGGTCTTCACTGTAAACTACTACGTTGCCTGCTTGGTCGTATACTACTACGTCTGTTGCCATATCGTAGTCTGCTACGTCTGCTGGGATAATTGTATATGCGCCTGTTGCATCTACTGCTATTTCTGCTACAACTATCTTAACTGCGCCACAAATATCGCATTGACCCTCATCTAAGTCGTGAGCGGTTGTTGTAATAATTTCGCCACATACTGCGCATATTGTCCAGTGATATTCTTTATCACTATAGTATATAACGTTGCCTTCTTCATCAGTTGCTGCTATACAATCGCCAAAATCACCTGTAAGGTCAGTAATCGCATTTTCAAATGGTTCCGTCTCGCTTGCGTCTGCTGCATAGTTTTTGTCACATACATCACAGTGGTTGTGCGCGATTGTGCCGGCTGTTTCGCAATCTTCGCCTGCTTTAGCATCGTTATATGTAAAGTTGTGACCTGCTACTTCTGCAAAGTCTTCTTCGTGATAACCACAAATTGGGCAGTTATATTCATAACCTGCCGCTGTTACGCAGTCGCCTTCGTATTCTGTGATACCTTCTTCTTCAGATACGTGTTCACATACAAGGCCGCATATTTCACAGTGGTATGAATCCCATCCGGGTACTTCATCATTTGTTACAAAGTTATGTTCTTCTGATTCTGATTCATAGTCGCAGATTGAACAAGTTACCGAGTGTGTGCCGTCGCCGTTATCTTTTTTCTCGCCTGTGTGTCCGCCGGGATACATTGTTTCACCGCATGTTGCGCATTTTGCCCAGTGAGTTTCGTTGTCATATTCAAAAATAACGTCTTCTGTTTCGGCATCAACTACAGGAGCGCAAGGAGCTTTTTCACCGGTAAGATCGGTAAGCGCATTTTCAAATGGTTCGGTGTCACTTGCATCTTCTGCGTAGTTCTTATCACAAACGTCGCAGTAGTTGTGCGCGATTGTGCCTGCTGTCTGACAGTCAGCACCATATTGGGCTTCGTTAAATGTAAAGTTGTGACCTGCTACTTCTGCAAAGTCTTCTTCGTGATAACCACAAATTGGGCAGTTGTATTCATAACCTGCTGCTGTTATGCAGTCGCCTTCGTATTCTGTGATACCTTCTTCTTCAGAAACGTGTTCGCATACGTAGCCGCAAACCTCACAGTAGTATGAATCCCACTCTGCAACGTCATCATCACATACAAAGTTGTGTGCTTCTACACACTCAAGACCGCATGAACATGCGCCTGATATGTGAACTAATGCATTTTCTGATGTTGCTGTGCCTTTGAACTCATCGTCATGGAAGGCCTTAAGTTGAGGATATGTTGTTGTAGTAACAAACCAGATAGATGTATCTAACTCTGGCATATTTTCAGCCGCAGCTGCGCCAAAAGCGTCTTCTTTAGATGAAAGTTGCACAAGTTTTGAGTTTGCGTGACCATAATTGCCAAAACCATTTATATCGGTAGTGTCATCAAAATAAACGTTTTGGAATATGCCGTTATCGCACGCCTTAAACCACCAGCTACCAGCAGCAGTATAAGGAGCAGCATCTAAAATAATAGAGTTTATAAGTCTGTTTTTGGTTGTATTTAATGTAGCGCCTTCAGGGATATAGCACTTAGCTGCATTACCAAGTATTGCTACAGGTTTGTCTGCTAAATTTGATACCTCGTTGCCATAAACCAATACGTTGCTGATAATCATATACGCATTTGAACCCACGTTACCAGCTATAACACCGGGCGCTACAGCATATTGACCTGTTTGTTCGTTAGCTATGTAACAATCGTGAACGATACAGTTTTCAATAGTTACAGTTTCAGCGTTATTGCCGGCATCAGCTGTAACCTCTGCAATCAAACCGCCTGCATAGGCATTGGTTGTTGATAAATAAGAGTTTTTAAGTGTAAGGTTTTTAATTGTAGTGCCTGCGGTAACTTTTGGGAAAAGCGCTGGCATTTGTCCGCCTGATTCACCGGTTGTATCGCCTGCTGCATAAGTTACACTACCTGCGTGCAAACCGTAAATTTCAACACCGTTACCGTCAAACGTACCGGCAAACGTTGAAGCTGCCCAGTAGGTGCGGTTAACAATTTCATCGGCAAGCATTTCTTTTACTTCTGCCGTAGTCATATCACCACTAAGGTCAAGACCTGTTGTGTTCATATCGAACGCCTTAACACTATCGTCAACTTTATAATACTTATCTACGGTTGAAGCATAGGTTGATGAACCCGATGTTGTAAGATAAGCTAACTGCTCGGCATATCTTACGATATATGGGTCTTCTTCGGTACCACTACCTTCAAAGGTTGAGTATTGCCAAGTAATCCAGGTGCCGTTTTCGTCTTTACCGTCCCATACTTCAACAATACCTTCGCCACATGGTGTCTTGGCACCACACGCACATACACCTTCTACAAATGTGTGTGCTATTGCGCCAGAAGTAAGACCGCAAGTGCAGGTTTCGCTATGTGTGCCGTCACCGTTATCAACCATAGTTATGTCGTGGAATGCGCGAGGTTCTGGATAACCGGTTGTGTTAAAGAACCATGCTGTCTTATCAAGGCCTGCAAGGTTTGTTATAGCGGCTGTGCCCTTTGCGGCATCAGCGTTTGCAATTTTGGTTATTGTTGTGTTTACTGGATCAGGATTTTCAGTTGTGTAGCAGTTTTCGTACATTCTGCTCTGCTTTTGCCACCAGTTTGCATTTTCAATATTGCTACCAATAGCAACTGTGTTTTTAACATTGAATCCTTCGACGTCATGAGTTTTGGCGCCGTTTCCGTCGTCACAATAAGCTTCCATTGAGCCGATAAGACGAGCAGCTGCGCCGTCTTTATTGTAAACAACATTATCATACACTAAACAATTATTAAGTTTAACCTTATCTGCAATGTTTGTGGTAGAATCGTATGGGCAGTAACCTGCAACAACACCACTAACATAACCACCCGTTGAATCAACATAGCAGTTTGCAACAATAATGTTTTCAATGATTGCAGAACCGCCGTTACCAAGTGTTTCACCAAATATAGCGCCTGCAGGGTCGCCTTTAAGATATGAATTCTTAATTGCTACATTTTTAATTACCGCAGTTTTAGCATCTATTTTGCCGAACAAACCGCCTCTGTTGTGGCCTGCTTTCAAATTGTTCTCATAACTATAATCGTTATAGTAGTTAGGACCTGTGCACAAGCCGTAAATGGTTACGCCGTTACCATCAAAGTTACCTTTAAAAGGCGCGTCGCAGAACCATACTTTACCAAGTATTTTATCTGCAACTGCAGTCTTAACTTCAGCGGCAGTAATGTTATCTACCGTAAGGTCAACGCCGGCTACAGTGTTCATATCAAACGCTTTAATGCTATCGTCTACCTTGTAGTAAACATTTGCCTCACAGCCATAACGGCAAAGCTGAGCCAATTTTTCGGCAGAGTCGATAATAAAGGGCGATTCTTCGGTACCTTCACCCGAAATATTAGTGTTGTACCAACCTACGTATTGACCGTTTTCATATTGGTCCCATTTTTCTATAATGGTACCGCCACAAGTTGCGCCCGTTTGAGCGTTAACAACTACGCCTGTAAAGAGTGATGTTGCCAAAATAGCAGCCACAACTATACAAGCCAAAACCGATTTTCCTTTCATAAATAATTTTTTCATAATTCAACCACCTTTTTGAAAAATTTTGTATTTTGCTATACAAATTTACACGCATAGCATTTTACTATTATATAATAAACCAAAAGCGCAATTTCTTCAATCCCCTTGTATACAATTTTTTTGACAAAAAGCACAATTTTTTTGATATTGGTAATTTGGGATTTAGTTAATACACTAAATTATGTATAAATTTACCACTTTTATATGTAAAAGTATGCATTACAACGCCTATTATATCAACGTAAAAATTTATAAACCAATTGCTAATCCACGATATTTTGAATTTTTAAAATGCAAAAAAATTGACTTTTATAAATTGATATGTTATTATGATTTTAGGTGATATTTATGCTATCAAATTTAATCCAACCTGCAATTCTTGATTGCGGATATGTAAAATTAATGTCAAATTCTACCAAATTATCTCAAAAACGTATAGTGCGCGATTATGAGATTGACTACAATATTTCCGGCGGTAGAATTATGATATTAGACGGAAAACGTTATGAAATAAAGCCCAATTCTATCATATTTAAGTATCCCGGACAGGTTGTACAGTCGACGGAAAATTTTGATATGTATACGCTTACGTTGCAACTTTCGGGTAACAAAAAACCGCAAAAAAACATTCGTAAAATTGACGGTGAAATTCAAAGCACCGAAAAAAGTGACTTTTTTAGTTCTTTAGTGCCATGTTTTTCACCTATGCATTATTCCGAAATTTTAAACGATTATGCTAAAATTATAAAAACTTATTCCATTCACGAGCAAAGCAATGAGTGTCGTGATGCGCTTGACCATATGCTTCATTTGCTTTTTGCCGATGCAATTACCGAAAAACAGGCAAAAAGAAACCGTTCTTCATCTAACGTTGAGGCGGCTATTGGATTTATGGAAAAAAATTATCAAAACAGCCAATTATCTCTTTCTGATATTGCAAAGTCGGTTAATATAAGCGATAGTTATTTTGCGCGTCTTTTTAAACAAGAAACCTCATCCACCCCAAAAAACTATCTCAACAACATAAGACTACGACAGGCAAAATGGTACGTTACGTATACATCAGATTCCATTAACACAATTTCGTATCTTTGCGGTTTTGATAATCCACAATATTTTATTTCAAAATTTAAAGCCAAATACGGAATAACCCCGCAAGCATACCGCCAAAAAAACAAAATAACAAAACAGCAAGGCGAATAATTGTTGTTTTATCAAAACAAATAAAAAACACTGTTTTCCGTACGGGAAACTGTGTTTTGATTAAATTTTAACGGGTGCTCTTGTATTTTCTCTGCGGAGAAAATACTGCGGTCAGCTCGGTGGCTGTAACAGTACGGCAAAAACCAAAAAGGCAAGGTTATCCTTGCCTTTTACTTGTTGTTTTCCTTTGCGGTGCGGCAGGATGCCACAAGCATTACGCGTATAGCGGTGCATTTGTCTGAAAGTGATTTGAACTGTGCATCATCAATATAATTTGTTCTATGCAAAAGTTCAAGCCAATACCCTGTTTCACTGGCCTCTTTAAGAGCAATTTCAAGTTTTGAAACAAAATCTCTTTTGCCCTGCGCATAGTTAGCTTCGTGTATGTTTGCACCGATAGATGTTCCACTTCTACCAATTTGGTTTGATACAACGCTTTCGTGTTTAGATTTTAAGAATTTCACAAGTTCTATAATTTCTACGGCAAAGTCCATAGATAATGTTCTAAGTTTTGATTCTGATATTTTAGCACCTGCTTTCTAAAATAATTATAGCAAAAAGTTGTTAATTTGTAAAGTGAAGTATCGGCTTTGCCGAAGTGATGTTGTGCTTCGCACAGTGATGCCACTCGCTTTACTCGCAGTGATGTGATGTGTTCCAAAACTTGCCACGGGCAAACATCACCACCAAAGGTTACATCACGCCGCAAGGCACATCACGTTCCCAAAGGGAACACATCGTTCCAAAAAAATAGCAGCCGACGAATGTCGACTGCATTTTTTTGGTTGCGGGGGAAGGACTTGAACCAACGACCTCCGGGTTATGAGCCCGACGAGCTACCAACTGCTCTACCCCGCGATATATTGTGCACTCTTTTGAGCGTAAAGGTATTATACTACATAATTAATTATATTGCAAGTCTTTTTTTAATAGAATTAAAAAAATTTATAACTTTTTGACCTCTGCGTTTGCAGAGGTCTTGCGTCTTTGTTTATTCGCTTCTTGATGCCAAAAATTGTGCTGCAACCTTGGCAAGTTTTATCTCGGTTTCGCTTGCAACGGTTGTGTTTTCATTTTCAAGCAACACCACGCAACCCACTATATCCCCTGCGGCAACAATGGGTGCCGCAACGCACAGTTTTTTTGCCACGCCGTCAAACGCAAAAATATCGGCTCCGTTTTGGTTTGAGTATAGCCGTCGCTCTTCACAAATTTTTTCAAGTTCGGGAGTGACAGATTTTTCAAGCAGTTCTTTTTTTGCCGCGCTCGCCGCAATACAATGGTCGCGGTCGCAAATTGCCATTATCAAACCGCAGTCGCTCGACATCGCCGCAACCAAGTCGGTTGCAAAACCAATAATCTCACCCATAGGCGAATACTTTTTAAAAACAACTTCGCCGCTATTGGTAAAAATTTCCAACGGGTCGCCCTCACGAATCCGCATGGTGCGGCGAATTTCTTTCGGGATAACAACCCTGCCTAAATCATCAATTCTACGAACTATTCCAGTGGCTTTCATATATACATTTCTCCTTATCTCATTTCGTAGGGCGGGGGCTTGCTCCCGCCGTTAGTTTTCGCAGGATTTGACGGCAGGAGTAAACCCCTGCCCTACAACAAATTTTTCAAATTGTGATGTTATTATTTGTGATAAAAGGGAATTTATACTGATATATTGACTTTTGATGTTTAACATGATAGAATAATTTATATTTC
>JAFYQN010000180.1 GCA_017559885.1 Clostridia bacterium | reverse complement strand
CTTGCATTGAGGTTGACACTCTGGTATAAATATATGCTTTCTTCACTTGCTCCATATTGTTCACCACTTTCCGACCTATGTGTTATTTTCAAGGTCGTGAGTCTATTATACATTAAAATCAAAAATAATACAAGTACTTCCATCAAAAAGGTGGAGCATTACGCAATGCTCCACCTTTTTCTTCATTATGCCGTTTCCTGTGCTTCTTTTAATTCATCCATATATGAGATTATATCATTGAACATATCGGTTGCTTCTGGTTCGTCTTTTCTCATAATTTTCACATATTCAGGCACAGGGTTCTCAAACTTACATTTGAGTTCCGCACGTTGTATATATGACCCATCGTGTTTGAAACCACAAAGGAACGGCACACCTTTTTCTTCATTTTGCTCCTGATATTCGCGAACATAATCCTTGTCAATGTCAATAAGCAAGGAAATACGGCGAAAGAATTGCCACCTTTGTTCTTTTGTGCCCTCGAACCACAACAAAGGGTCTTTGGTGCTCGTTATGATTATGAGTTTACCCATAAATGTTTTGTTGGTGTATCTGCTTTTGCTACTACTTGCATAGTGAGGGTCTAACATTTTTAGAGTGTCGCTCAAACTTTCTGCTTTGCCTGTCATCTCATCTACATCTCGATAGTCATCCAAGATGAAAATGTCCTCGCCCATATAGTCTTGCATTATATCGTTGCTTGCACTACTACGAGCAAAATCTCGATAACCTTTTTTCTCGCATAGCATTTTTGCATAGAGTTCTGCATAGGTACTCTTACCGGAACCGCTATCTCCGTGTATGAAAATAATCTTCATATTTCGCTTTCCTTTCGTTGACATTCTACATTGTTGTTTCCATATTTGCTCAACGGTTTTGTCGGCAGACAAAATTGCTCTCAAAAGTTCCTTATTGTTACATACTTTTTTCAAGTCTTTGATTTTCTTGTTTGCCTGAGCATAAGTGATTATCTCTTGCATAAAGTCAAAAACAATTTTGTCTGCTTCATTAACTAAAGAATGATTTTTTTGGTCTTCTTCAATCGCTTGTTTTAAGTCAAAATTACTGACAACTTCATCATCCTTATATTGATACTTTTCGGGAACATTGCGGTGGGTAAGGTATAAAAGCATATCTGCCTTGCGACCGTGAACCTTACCAACATACTGGGGTTCATCTTTGAACCATCTTGCCACATCCTTGAATGTTGCACTACCTTGTCCAAAGTTTAAATACAAATGAATATGCGGTTTTTTGAGAGTTCCTTCCTTGTGTTCAGGGTTCTTCTCTTCGTCTTTTTTGGTATATACATCTTTATCGTGAATGATGTATGCCCATTCCTTAATTGTTCGGTGCTTATCAATAATTTCTTGCATTTCTTCTAATGAAACTTTTAAGTGTTTAATTTGTTGTGAATATTCACAATGTTTTGCCATAACGGTGGTCTCCTTTCAGAATTAAAATTTTAAAATTCTGAATACGGACAAAACAAAAGACCTAACAGTTTCCCGTTAGGTCTAAATTAGCACCGATTAAAAGTAGAAATAACGGAAAAACGGAAAGCAATAGTAACACTATTGTTCCTTTGTTCTGTCACCCGTTTTTTTCTACTACTTACTGCCTGAATGTCTGCTATCTATCTTCGTTCGAGGTCAGTCGCCGCTTCATCTTTGGAGCATCAATCTCTTGCGAGACGATTTCGTCATAAGGGTGGGTCTGCTCATTTGTCGCTCCCCACTGGCGATACGGTATCATTATTCAGTTGTCACTCTCTATCATTGAGAGCATTATTAGTATAACATATTTTGGGTTAAAAGTCAAGTCTTTCGCCCTGAATTTTACCCTTTTTACCCTTTTTCTACACGGCGTTGGACAAGCCCTCCAACGCCGTGTTTTCCTTGCTTTTTCAATTGATTTTATATATTTTACCCTTTCTCCTATAATTTCAACATTTTTCAAAATTATTTACTTTTGAAATGAAATGTACTATAATATAATCAGTTCGATAAACTTGAATTTTACGAATTAAGGAATTTTTGATTAGGTATTTAAAATGCTTTAAATTAAAGGATGCAAAGATTCTTTGCATACAAATATGGACATTGCAAAATGTTGGTTGCTTGTTATTTTAGCATTCTACGAGCATAATGAGACTGAAAGGAGGACAAATGATGCGATTGGGTCAGACATTAAAAGATATTAGAAAAGTATATAATCTTACTCAAGAAGGATTCGCAGAATTATTTAATGTCACAAGACAGACAGTTTCAAATTGGGAGAATGAAAAAAGTTATCCAGATTTGCTTACATTAATTGCAATCAGTGACAAATTCAATATTTCTCTCGATAAAATGCTTAAGGAGGATATTAAAATGACGGAAAAATTGAATAAAGAGATTGAATGGGCTAAAAAATCAAAATTAGCAATAGGCATTATTATTGCATTGATTGCGATTTTGATGTGTTCTTGGTATTTTATTTGGAATTATAACAAATCTTTGTCAGAAGACAAATTTCAAGAAGGTTTATCAAAATATGATTATTCAATCGACGAGAGTGTAAAAAAAGGTGGATATTATATAATATCCTATGATGAAAATACATATTTTGCATTACCTAACCAATCAATGCCTGAATATTTTGATTTTGCGACAGATTTTCATGCTAAAGATGTGGAATGTTATATTGAGCAGGAGGGAAATATAGTGACATTATGCTGGACTTTTTATGATGGACAAGAGGATGCATCTGAATACATTTCTATAAATCGTGAAAATGGCACATCTGATAAATTGAGTGAATCTGACAAGAAAGAGTATGCCGATATTATTAAATTTGGAACGGATATTTATAATAGTGTTTATAGATAATTTTTTATATTTGAAATAATAGCGATGGCAACGAAGAATTCCAATTTGTCTAACATAACGAAAGATGTGAGAGAATTAACTCTCACATCTTTTTTGTTCGCTGATTTCCTTTTGCAAGGTTTCATATAATGCCTGTATGTCAAGTTCAACGGCATTTCGCTTTTGTTCTAAATCGTATAATGTTTCGTTCATATTGGTGTCGCTCCTTTCCGTTTTCTTCACAATAAATATGATTGATATTTGTTGTGAACAGACGTCGGCAGACCTTACGGGTTTAGTATAAACCGTAGTAAGTCATATTTCTGCGAAATAAAACCAGTTTTAGCATACTGATTTTGTAGAGCAGAGATATGACCGCACGGAAAAGCACCGAATCCCTGTGTGCTTTGCAGTAAGGTTAACGGCAGCACCTTTCCTTTCGTGTGTGTTGCCGTTCCTTTGCTCTCGCCATCAAGAGAGCAAAGGAGATGTTTTGAATGAGCAATTATGCCATAATGCGATTTGCAAAATACAAGGTGGGTTCGGTTGCGAACATAGAGCGACACCAAAAACACAGAGAGCGACTACGGAACAGAAAACACCCTGAACGAGAAAAAGAAAACCACACTTGGCAAAGGGGTGAGCAGACTATGATACAAACCATAAGAAAGGTAATTAAGGAACAGGAGCAGACAACAGGGCGAAAGGTTCGCAAGGATGCGAATGTTCTTTGCGAGTTGGTTTTAACTTTCTCGCCTGAAATGGAAGATAAAATCAATTTGGTAGAATGGGTTAAGGCAAACTTTTCTTGGGTTCGTGATACCTTTGGAAAAGGTAAAATGATACGAGCAGATTTGAATAGAGATGAGGCAACCTGTCATCTGCATTGTTTTGTGATTATGACAGATGAGCAAGGCAAGTTTAATTCATCAAGGTTTTTCAATAAGAAAAGTCAAGTCATTGCATTACAAGACAGTTATGCAGAGGCAATGTCGCCCTTTGGTCTTGTTCGTGGGGAAAGCAAAGAACAGACAGGTGCAAGACACCAAACACTACAAGAATGGCGACAGGTAGAGTGTGAGAGGTTGGAAAAGGAACTCCAAGAAATGACCGAGGGTATTTTCGCAGAAGAAAAGGAAATCAACACGCATACCCTCGGAAACGATATTTTTGATGATTTGAGGTAATATGCCGTATGAACGATTTTGAAAAAGAGTACAAACGGTGTAATGTTGAGAAATGGAAAAAGGCACTCCGTATTGCAGAAATACGAAAAGAAACAAACTGCACCTATGAACAGGCAGAGCAAATATATATAAATGAAAAAGAGATACAGGAAACATAAAATCCTGTATCTCTTTTCTTATAGCATACCAAAATGTTTGAAAGCATCTTCTATTGCTTTTTCTTTTTCTGGTGGGCAGTTTGGAACTCTGTGTCCCTCTTTGCCTTTGTTGTAGTTTTCCCTTTTCTCAAAACCGTGTTTTTCTTTGATTTGTGCGATATTGAGAGAGGTAACATTCAAACCGTACTTGTCTTTGATATATGCTTTTATTTCTGGATAAGTTGCGGTGGTTCTGGTGGTTTTGGGTAGGTCTTGCACATTTACATCCAAGTAGATATGTTCATCTACTTTTTGCCGACTTAAAAGTGCTACCGTTTCCACATGGTCGGTGTGTGGGAACATATCTACGGGTTGGATTCGTCTTACCTTGTAGCCCTTGCGAGTAAGAAATGACAAATCCCTTGCCTGTGTTTCGGGGTTGCAAGATATATAAACTATTTTTTCAGGCATAAGGGTTACAAGCGAGCGCAAGAAATCAAGACTTGCCCCTGCTCTTGGTGGGTCCATAATAACTACGTCGTATTTCTCTCCGTTTTCTGCCGCGGTTACCATGAATTTACCCGCGTCGTCTTTATAAAACTTGATGTTTTTTACGTCGTTTAGTTTTGCATTTGTTATGGCATCTTTTACAGCATCGGGGTTAAGTTCAACACCGACAACACTTTTAACCTTGGACGCGGCAATAATGCCGATAGTGCCCGTGCCGCAATAAGCGTCAAGCAATCTTTCCTCGCCCGTAAGTTCGGCAAACTCCAAAGCTTTACCATAAAGCACGGCTGTTTGAGTAGGGTTTATCTGGTAAAAGGCTTTTGGCGATATTCTAAATCGGCAACCGCAAAGTTCATCCTCAATATAGCCGTCGCCATATAAAACCTTGGTTTCCTCGCCTAAAATAAGGCTTGTAAACTTGTTGTTTACGTTTTGCACCACGGTAGTAATTTCGCCGTGACGCTCAAGCAAAGCGTTTACAAATTTTGACGATGACTTAAACTCGCTGGTCGATGTGACCAAAACCACCATAATCTGTCCCGTGGCAAAGCTACGCTTTACAAGCACGTGGCGCAAAAAGCCTTTCATTGTAACGTCGTTAAACGCCTTTAGTTTAAAGCTTTTTAGCAGTTTTCTTATAGTAACTATAATTTCGTCGGCCTTTTGGTCCTCTATCATACAACTGTCAACAGGTACGATATTATGGGTAGACGATTGATACACACCCGAAATTATCTGACCTCGCCGTTCGCCAAATGCCGATTGCACCTTGTTGCGATAGTGATATGGGTTTTCCATACCGATTATTTCGCTTACGTGATGATAACGACCTAAAAGTTTGATTACTTTGACTTGTTTGAAACTTAATTGACGTGTGTATGGTAGATTTTGCAACTGACATCCGCCGCATTTTTTATAATGCGGACAGCGGTCTTGTTTTGCTACTGTTTGAGTATGCTTTTTAACTTGTTTTGGGTTTGTGGGTTGCATACTAATCTCCTTTTTATAAAAACACAACCGCGTTGTTACTGCAATTTAATTCGGTTGTTTTTAAGTTCGCTATATAACATTTTTGCAATATAATGCGCGTTGGCGCTTGCCCGTCCCTTTGCGTTGCCTAAAACCGCCACGCCAAGTTTTAGCTTTTTGTTTAGAATAATCGAGGTGCGAAAGGTACCGACTCCGCCTACGTGCCACAGTTGGTTAGATTTTTTATAGGTATGCCAACCGATACACATAAGGTGATTGTCACCTTTAATTTGCGATGATTCGCAAACCTTGTGCGCTACGGCAATATGCGGCTTGTCACTTTCTATTTGTAATGCGATATATTTCATAACGTCGGAAATATTACTTACCATGCCACCGCCTGCAATATATGGGTTATTTCTTTTCCACACCCAAAACGGCATAACTTTTTTACCGCGCGCGGCAATAGGTTTCCTCTTTTCAACGTCAAGTTGTGTTACGGTTTGATTAAGTTGTAAATCGTTATGTATAAAATCCTCAAAAAGCGTAGAAAAGGGCTTTTTTGTAACCTCTTCTGCTACAACGGCAAGAATTGCCGAAGCAAAATCGGAATACCCGTAACGCACGCGAGTTTTCTTAAAACGGCGACGTTCAAGACATTTTATTACCGTCTTTGCAGTGCAGTTTTCATACGGGTTTTTTCTTGCATATCCGTGCGCCATAAGCGGCGGTAAAGTTACCTCTATAGGCGTTAGGTGATAATATCCTGCAGTATGGGTTAAAAGTTGATAAATTGTGGGGTAGTTTCCTTTTTTTAGCGGTAAATAGTTGTCGACGGTTTTGCTTATGTCAAGCAAATTTTCTTGTTGAAGTTTTAAAATAAGATGCGCCGTTACGGTTTTGGTTACCGAACCGATATCGTAAAAAAGGTCGTTTTGGTCATTCTCACCAAAGACGTAGCACCTACCCTTTTTGTAAACACCTATTGTCAGTCGATTGTGTTTTGAAAGGTCAAGATAATTATTAATTTTTTCTACTACCTTAGGACGAAGTTTGTTTAAGTCAACCCAAACAAGTTCCATATATATCCTCTTTATTTCAAGACGTTTTGTCGAACAAACAGTGCTACAGTTTCCACGTGCGCGGTACGCGGAAACAAATCTACGGGGGTGTACTCCACAAGAGTATAACCAATATTTTCTAAAATCTCGGTGTCGCGCGCAAGGGTTGCAACATCACACGAAACGTATACTATTCTTTCGGGAGCAAAATCGTTCGCTACTGTATATAGCAACGCTTGTTCACAACCCTTTCTTGGTGGGTCAAGGATTACAACGTCGGCAGTTATCTTTTCTTGTCTTAGTTGCTCTGCTGCTTTTGCCGCATCGCCGCATATAAATCGAGCGTTATCTATTCCGTTTTCTTTAGCGTTTATGTTGGCGTCACGCACGGCGGCGTCAACAATTTCAACACCGATAACACTTTTGGCTTCGCGCGCCATAGAAAGTCCTATCGTTCCTGCGCCGCAATAAAGGTCTAATATGTTTTTATCTTTCGGTTTTGCATATTCTGCCGTTTTTTTATAAAGCAACTCTGCCATATCGTGATTAACCTGATAAAAAGAATGTGGCGATATGCGAACCTTTACTCCGCACAAAACGTCGTATATGTACTCTCTACCAAATAAAAGTATATTTTTATCCCCCAAAACAACGTTGGTCTTTTGGGTGTTTATATTTAAAATAACACTTTTAAGGTTTTCGCCTAACGTGTCTTTCAAACAGTCAATAAGCGCTTCTTTACAAGGTAAATTATTACCATTAATAACAATACCTACCATTATTTCGCCCGTTTCTTTGCCGTGGCGAAGATAAAAATGGCGAAGTAGTCCTGTGTGGGTTTCTTCATTGTAAACCGAAATATTATGTTTTTTTACAAAGTCGCCAAAAACTTTACCGACAACGGCAAATTGTTGGGGATGTAAAAGACAATCGTCACAAACCACTACTCTGTGCGAATGATGTGAGAAAAATCCCAATTCGCCACCCTCTGCCACGGGATAAAGCGCCTTGTTGCGATAGCGGTCAGGATTTTCATTATATATTATGGGTTGACTTTCAAACCCTATTTTGCCAATTCTTTGCATCGTTTGGGTGACGCGGTTTTGTTTTAAACTCGTCTCGCAAGCATAATCTATATGTCGAAGCGAGCAACCGCCACAACGCGCAAAAACACCGCAATCGATGTCTATGCGGTGTTCTGACGGAGATATTATTTCCTCTGCTTTTGCAAAGGCGTAGTGCTTATTAACTTTTAAAATATGCGCTTTAATTTTATCTCCTACTGCGGTGTTTGACACAAAAACTGCTTGTCCCTCATATTTGCCGACACCGCTACCCTCGTGAGTGATGTCGGTAATTTGGAGTTCGATTATATCATTCTTCTTCATTTTTTTCCTCTGAAATTTGTGAAGTTTTGTTCAAGTGAACCTTCGTCGAACAACGAAATACCTCTTCGGCAATCATAACCAAACCTATCGTTTGCATCAAGAGGTACATCGTTTATCATTATGGTATCGTTGTTGGTCCACTTTGCTTCAACCGTATCTATACCTGTTTGCCAAAATATATTATACTTTTCTTCGCCCTGCTCAATTTCAATACGCACACCCTCGCCTAAGGTTGTTTTTACAACATAAACATTCATCTTTCGATCGTCATTAGGCGAATCATACACTTGCTCCAGTACGCCTGTGGGCAATTTTGCGATGTCGGTAAAAAGACTGTCTTTTAAAATAAATCCCAATTCAATAACCGTAACAAGCAGTGTTGCAACGTATAAAATTTTAAATCCTAAATTTTTCATAAAAGAACCTTCTCCCAAAACTTAAATTTCATCGGTGCTGAAACTTGGAGCAAAGTTTGTGTTAAATCGGTCCACGTCTAAATTGTAGGTCGTTATCGAAAAACGACAGTGAACGCAGTAAGACGCTACAAAATACGGCAACGTAAAAATAAGCGGCGACACCAATAAAGAAAGAAGTATCCAACCTGCAAAACTGAGTACCAAACCAAAAAAGTCGGCGCCTGTTCTTTTGGAAATAATTGTTGACATATTAATCGCTTCATCGGGGTCGATATCATCGTTGCTTGCAAAGATAAAGGGCGCAAGATAATATTTGAGCATAACGAATACAAAAATTAGGGTAGAAATAAACATAAAGAACGAATTAAGCACCCATAAATTTGACATCCATACGGGAAAGGATATGTCAAGCCACATATAAAGTTGCTCGCTTGAAAGCAACCACACCAAAGCGCACGGAAAATATAGTATAGCCGCCGCAAAAAGGAACCTTATTGCAAGCAGTAGTAAAAAGTGCAGCGCGCGTTTATAGTGTTTCATGTTAGAAAAATATCTGAATATTATTAATACGCTGTCTTTTTGTCCCCATATTAGTCGTCTAAAATAACTTAAAACGCCCAAAAACATAGGAAACACCGTAAAGAACGACAGTACGATTGTTGTTACAAGGTAACCTGCCTGTCCTGCAAAAACGTATACCACAGAACCTATAAGTTCAACTATTAAAACGGTGAAAATAAGCGTGCAACACACAACTATCGATTGCAAAAATCGGTCGCGTAACGCTTCTTTTGCAGTGGTTTTAACCGCTACGTTAGGCACTGACATTTAATCACTTCCTTTTGATATATATTATCAAAAAAATAGCACAAAAATATTACAAAATTTTTAATTTTGCTTAAGCCGCCATAATTTTTTTGGTGCCTACTTTGTCAAACGCTATTTCAAGCAAGGTGTCGCTTCCCATAGGAGACACCGAAAGTATAAGTCCTTCACCAAAGGTTTTGTGCTCTACCTTTTGACCTGCTGAATAGTTGTTATTTGATGAAGATTCTACCTTTTTTACGGCCGAATAACTGCCAAAGGGTTTGCTTTTTGGCGCGGAGTATGATGACGGTATGGTATTATGATGAGCATATCCTCTTTCGCTGCCGTACGAACCAGAATACGACGAGTTGCCGTACCCACTACCGTAAGGCGCGCGCGAAATCGCCGCTTTTATATTGCAAAACTCATCGGGAATTTCCTTTAAAAAGCGCGATGGCATATTGCGATTTGTTGAACCAAACACCATTCGCGTTGTAGCGTTGGTTATGGTGAGTTCGCGTTTTGCGCGAGTTATTGCAACGTACATAAGTCGGCGTTCTTCTTCTATTTCGCTCTCACCGCCGTAAATAGACTGATTTCCGGGGAAAATACCCTCTTCAAGACCGATAAGAAAGACCTTTTCAAACTCAAGACCCTTTGCCGAATGTATGGTCATAAGGGTCACCTTGTCTTCACTGTCGTTCATTGAATCAATATCGCTTACAAGCGCGATTTCTTCCAAAAAGGCGGACAAGGTTGGTTCATCGTTTTCAAGTTCGTATTGTTTTACCGTGTTTACAAACTCGTCAACGTTTTGAAGTCGGTCGGCATTTTTGGGGTCGGCGTCGGACATAAGACTAAGTCGATAACCGCTTTTTTCAAGAAGTTGAGCAAGTAATTCGCTCATAGATATTTCATCGGCAACGGCTGATAATGATTTTATCATATCACAAAACTCTTTTAACTTGTTTGCCGAACGCGAAATGGGCGCGTATTGGTCTGCGGTGTCAAACACCTCAAATAGACTAATACCTAATTGCGATGCAATATCGGTCGCGTGATTAACGGTGGTATCACCGATACCGCGTTTTGGTTCGTTTATAATACGACGCAAACGGATATCGTCGTTTGTATTGTTTATAAGATTTAAATACGCCAACACGTCGCGAATTTCTTTTCGCTCGTAAAATCGCATACCACCGATAACTCGGTATGATATACCGCTACGCGCAAAAACGTTTTCTATAGACGCTGATTGAGCATTCATACGGTAAAGCACCGCGTGGTCGCTAAAACGCGCGCCCGACCGAACGCTTGCAAGCACACAGTCGGCAACGTAACGCGCTTCGCTACGTTCGTCTTCCGAGGTGTAAATGTTAATGCGCTCGCCCTCGCCTTTGTCGGTCCAAAGCATTTTACCCTTTCTTCCGCGGTTGTTTTTAATAACCGCGTTTGCGGCGTCAAGTATATTGCCTACCGAACGGTAGTTTTGTTCAAGTCGTATTACCCTTGCGTTTTCGTAATAGTCTTCAAAATTTAATATATTTTCAATGGTAGCGCCGCGGAAACGATATATACTTTGGTCGTCATCACCCACAACGCAAATATTACCGTGAACGCTTGCCAAAAGATGCACAAGTTCGTACTGCGCGTGGTTGGTATCCTGATATTCGTCTACCATTATGTATTTAAACTTACTGCCGTAATGCTCTAATACGTCGGAATTTTCACGAAAAAGTTGCACAGTGTAGTTTATCATATCGTCAAAATCCATAGCGTCGGCAGATTTTAGTTTATTTTGATATATTTCATATAATTTTGCTATTGTTTGCTGACGGAAGTCGTGCCCTGCAGTTTCTTTAAATTCGGCAGGTGATATAAGCGAATCTTTTGCTGAAGAAATTGCCGATAAAACGCCCCTTATGGGAAACATTTTTTCGTCAATCCCGTTGTCTTTCATTATATTTTTAACAAGACGTTTCTGATCGTCGGTATCATATACCGTAAAATGCGAAGTAAATCCGATTCTTTCAGCATTTATACGCAAAATTTTACCGCAAATGCTATGGAAAGTGCCTGCCCAAATACCATCGCTACCCTCGCCGAGTTTGGCGGCGATACGCTCTTTGAGTTCGTTTGCCGCTTTGTTGGTAAAAGTTATTGCCAAAATCTCCCAGGGGCGAGGCGCATTGACCGAAAATATGCCCTGTGGCAAATCGCTTGTTTTGTCGGCTAAATAATCCTGCGCCGCAATAATATCTTGCTCACTAAAAAAAGGTACAAAATCGCTATCCCAAGCGTTGCCGTATTTTACAAGATTGGCAATACGGTTTACAAGCACTGTGGTTTTGCCGCTACCTGCGCCTGCAAGAACCAAGAGCGCGCCCTTGGTGGTTGTTACCGCCTCAAACTGACGGTCGTTCATATAGCCAAAATCTTTTTTTATAAGTTGTTGTCTAAGTTCTAAAAATTTTTGTGTCATACTATTACTTCTTGTTTTGTGGTTCAAAATGGAATTGCGCCGTTTGACGCAGTAACTCTGCGTGTGAATCAGTGTGCGCCGCCATAACCAAAGGTTTGGTGAGGTCAAGACTGAAAACGCCCATGATTGACTTTGCGTTTACTACGTATTTTCCCGATAAAAGTTCAATATCGTATGGTTTTTCGTTTGCAATATCAACAAACTTTTTAACGGCTTCAAAATCTTTTAAAATTATTGTTTTTTCAAGCATTTTAATTCTCCTTAAATAACATAAAGTCCCGAATCAAGAACAACAAATTCGTACCTACCTACTTTAACGTACGCATGTATTGACTCCTCAAATCCGTAATAATCCTCTACGGTGTAATCGTCAAGATTTACCTTTATAAGTTTTTTTGACCCACTGTTGCTAATATACGCCCACTCGCCGTCTACAAAAATATTTTTGGGGCAATCAAATGGTGATGTTTTACCACCGCCTATGCGCAATTCGGTACGCATTGTAGCAAGATTGAAGCGGATTAAAACATTGCTGTCGCAAAAACTTGCCCAAATACTGTTTTTATAAAAAGCAACCGAAGAAGGTGGCGCGCCGCGATATTTTATTTCGCCCGACCAATAGGCAATACCTTCTACGTCTAAAAGATACGCTTCGCCATCTTGTTTGCAAATAAAGGTTTCTCCGTTTGCAAGCGATATTACGTGGTCCAAAACATAGTTGTTGCAATATTTTACAACCCTGTTTGCGCCTGTGCCGAGTTTGCAACCCACATAGGCGTAAAGGTCGGCGTCAATCATTCTGCCGTCGGAGGTTGAAAGCATCTTTACGTTGACAACGTCATCTTCACTCTCGCGGCAAAAAAAGATTATTCCGTCTACCTTTGGAACAACGTCATATATTATTCCGCTATATACTTTTTTCAAAATTTTTCAATCCTTATTATATATTTTTAAGTTTTAATTCGCCGTCGTTAATCATACTTTGCACGGCAAGTAGCACGCCTGTTTTTGCGCTGTGATAGTTAAGACCGCCCTGCATCCACGCAGCATACGGCGCGCGAAGTGGCGCGTCGGCAGAAAGTTCTATCGAAGAACCAAGTGTAAAGGCGCCTGCCGCCATAATAACCTGATCGTCATAACCCGGCATATCGGATGGCTCGGGTCGTACAAAAGAGTCAACCGGTGCGCCCGACTGCATACCTCGGCAAAAAGAAATAAGCGCATTTGAGGTATTAAGGATTACGCTTTGAATAATATCGGCGCGTTTTTCTTCTACCGTAGGACTTACCTTATAACCCAAAAGTTCAAGCAAAGCCGAAGCAAAAACCGCCGTTTTAAGCGCTTCGCCCGTAACGTGAGGCGCTGCAAAAAGACCCATATAAAGTTCTCGGTTGTGACCGAGTGATGCGCCGACTTCACGACCAACACCGGGCGCTGTCATACGACCTGCGCACATTTCTACATATTTATGCTTACCTGCTATATATCCGCCTGTGGGGGCTATACCGCCACCTGCATTTTTTATAAGAGAACCCGCTATTATATCGGCGCCGACCTCGGTGGGTTCGCGTGTTTCTACAAACTCGCCGTAGCAGTTATCGACCATTATTATGGTGTTTGGTGAAACCTCGCGAACTACGTTACACAATTCTTCAATCTTGTCTATTGTAAGACTTGGTCTAAGACTATAACCTCTTGAGCGTTGAATATATGCCATTTTATATTCGCCCCAAGAAAGTTCGGCGCGAATAGCGTTTATATCGGGTGTGCCGTCGGGCAGTAAATCCACCTGATGATATTCTACCCCAAAATCAGCAAGAGAACCGTCTACGTGACCCTCAAAACCAAAGACACCGATTATTGTGTCGTATGGTCTGCCTGTAAGCACAAGCACTTTATCACCGGGACGAAGTATGCCAAAAAGCGCTACTGTCAAGGTGTGTGTACCCGATGCAAAACTGTGGCGCACAATGGCATCTTCGGCGCCCATACAATCGGCAAAAACTTGGTCAAGAGTATCGCGGCCTACGTCGCCGTAACCGTAACCCGTAGAGGTGCCAAGATGCATTTCGCTGACACGGTTTTTTATAAAAGCGTTAAGCACTTTGGTCTGATTATATTCGGTTATATCGTCTATTATTTTAAATTGTTCTTGCGCCTTTTTTTCGGCAAGAACGCTGTATTTTTCTAAAGTTTCGTCAAACTTAAAGTAGTTCAAGGATTTTTCCTCCAATAACCTGCATTGTAAATATGCTTAAAATTGTTTTTTAAATAAAAAGGTAATACATCATTTTCGCAAACGGCAATATAAGGCGCGTCGCACTGCGACAACACACCGCTAAGCGCTACCGTTCCCATACCCTTTTTGTGTGAGGCGATACCGTTTAAAAGCGCGGCTTGTCCGTCGGTAATACAAACGGCGACACAACTGCCATTTAACGCAAAATATTTTAATTGTCCGTGGTTAAGTCGATAACAAAAATCTACCGCAAAATATTCATACGGTGGCAAATCTAACCCATTAACGTTAAGCAATTTATAAATTTCACCGCTGCCAAGATTGTCCGACAAAACATCGGTTTTAAATTTATGCTCGCTTTTTACCACGCAAACTTTGTGAAAACTATCACCAAATAAAGCGTTAAGCGTGTCCGCATCGGAAAAAACCGATAGCGGAGATATAACACCGATAAACTCGCGCAATTCATCGCAGTTGGCATTATGATTATATATCACCATATTGCCGTCAAGCATACTGATTATCGCATCGTTTTGATTTTGAACCCAAAAAAGCGCAACATCTTTATATGAATTATAGTTACAGTTAATTTTTATAACCTCGGCAAGTGACTCTTTTAATTTTGGTATATCTTTTACCAGCGAAATCATAAAGTGCCGCCTGCGATTTTATTTATCATATATTTTGTAAGGTCGCGCACCGCTATAACGTCACGCATATCACAAGTAGAACCCGACGTATGAATATATCTACACGGCACCGATAATGCCACCGTGCGAACTCCGCCGCGGCTTAAATGAATAGCGCCCGAGTTGTTGCCGCCTGCAACGGCAGTTTTGCTTTGCGCTTTTATTCCGCTATTTAAAGCAGCTTTATAATACTCGCGGTCATAACTTGTAGCGCCGTCCATAAATGATACTACCGCGCCCTCGCCCTGACGGCATACCTGTTTTTGCGGTGACACACCTGCAACGTCGGCGGCGGTTGTGCCGTCGATAACAATTGCCGCATCGGGCGCAACGCTATACGCTACAACACCTGCGCCGCGAAGACCTACCTCTTCTTGAACGGAAAAACTTGCGTAAAAATCGTACTGCGCATCTTGTTTTAAAAGGTCTATTAAAACAAGACAACCAACGCGGTCGTCAAGCGCTTTGGCAAGCACTTTGTCGCCTACCTGTGTAAAGTCGCTACACATAACCGCGCAATCGCCAACGCTTACAAGTTGCTCGGCATCCCCTTTTGAGCAAACGCCCAAATCGATATAAAGACCGTCGGCGCTTGGCAATTTTTTGCGCTCGTCACCCTCGCACAAATGCACGGGCTTGCCGCCTATTACACCAAGTGTTTTGCCGTTTATAAGCACACGGCGCATCATAAGCGCGGCGGTATCTATGCCGCCTACCGTTGTAAAACGCAAAAATCCGTTTTCTTCTATGTGGGTAATAATAAGACCGACCTCGTCAAGATGAGCGTCTATTAAAACCTTTTTTGCAGAAGCATTTTTGCCCTTTTTAAAGGCAATTATATTGCCTAAATTATCTACTTTGTATTCGCAACAATCTTTTATTTGCGAAATTACAAAATCGCGCACTGCGCCCTCATCGCCCGAAGCGCCGTCAATTAAGCAAAGATTTTTTAAAAGTTCTAACATTGAGCGTTACCTCCTAAAATATACTTTTCAAGAAGGTCGCAAACGTTTTCTATATCTTTTATGTCAATAATTTCAACGTCGGTATGCATATTACGAAGGGGAATTGAAACAAGTCCCGTCTTGACACCGCTTTTTGAAATAGATATTACATCGCCGTTGGTACCCGTTCTGCCACCCATAACTTCGGTTTGATAGGGCATATTATTATCCTTCGCGATAGCGATTAACTTTTTAGAAATTTGTTTATCAAGCACGGGTGATATGCCAATCATTGCGCCACCTGATAGTTTGCCGCACTCGTTAGAAGGCACGTCGGGCGCATCGGCAAAAGAAACGTCAAGCGCGATTGCCTCGTCGGGAGATACGTCAAAAACGGTGGTCTTTGCGCCACGGTGACCAAGTTCTTCTTGGTCGGTAAGGGCAAAAACAACGTTAAAGGGTAGTTGTTTTCCGCTTAATTTTTTAGCAAGCGCCAAAAGACATACCACGCCTGCGCGGTTGTCAAAACTTTTGCCCGTAACGCGAGTATCGTTTAAATCGGTTGCCTTTTGATTAAATGTTACAAAATCGCCAACCGATACTACGTCTTTTGCCTTTTCACCCAAAAGGGTATCTATTTTCAAAGCGGATATATCGTCGTATTCTTTTACGCCGCCAAGGTGTGGTGGTGTCGCGCAAAATACACCTGTGATTTTTTCTTTACCGTGTATAACAACCGTTCTTGAGGGCAACATGCGAAGGTCGATGCCGCCACAGTTTTTTACGCTCAAAAAGCCGTTATCATCAATATCGGTAACAACAAAACCAACCTCGTCAATGTGGGCTTCAAGCATAAGGGTATATTCACTGTTGCCCTTTATTTTACCGATAACGTTAATACCGTTTTGAGTGGTATCGGCGTATTGTGAAAGTATTTTATACGCTTTGTCTGACGCGTCGGTTATGTTACCAATGCTTACCGCGTCAGATAATTCAAAAAGAGTTTCTTTAATATTCATTACAGTTCGTTCACCAATTGTTTAAAGTGATTTCCACGGGCTACAAAGTTTGGATATTTATCAAAACTTGCGCAAGCAGGAGAAAGGGTTACTATATCGCCGCTTTGCGCCGTTTCGCGAGCGAGTTTTACCGCCTCGGCAATATCTTGTACCCTTATAATTTGTGGATTGCCGTCATATCCCTCATATTCACGTAAACACTTTTCAATCTTGTCGGCAGTATCGCCGCAAAGATAGAGTTTTTTTACCTTTTGTGTAACGTAGGGCATCATCGGCTCAAAGGGAATGTGTTTATCATAACCGCCGGCAATAAGAATTACCTTTTGCTGGAACGCTTTAAGACCTGCAATGGTTCTTGTAGGACTTGAAGCAATAGAGTCGTTATAATATTTAACGCCGTCAAGTTCGCGCACAAATTCGATACGATGCTCTACGCCGCCAAATTCGCGAGCAACCTTGTTTATGTTGTCTACACCAACGTAACCCCATACGGCTGTAATTGCAGTAAGGTAATTTTCTACGTTGTGGTCACCTAAAATTCTAATGTCTTTGCGGTCAATAACGGGTACGTCTATTCCGCGATATGCCATGTGAAGCACGCCGTCATCGGCAAGCCACGCGCCGTTGTTAAGGCGGCGAGTCATACTAAATCCAAGACTTTGACCGCGAACGTCTTTACGAAAATCTTCGGTAATTTCATTGTCACGGTTAAGAACAGTGCGTGAAAACGCGTTTTGGTGCAAGAGAATATTTTTCTTTGCTTCAACGTATTCGTCCATATCTTTATGCACGTCAAGGTGGTTTGGCGCTACGTTGGTAACAACAGCCACGTCTGGACTTTTTCTCATAGAGATAAGTTGGAAGGACGAAAGTTCTGCCACAACAAAGTCGTCGGCAGTAATATTTTCAATTTCGGGGAGAAGCGGTGTGCCTATGTTACCGCCTACAAACACTCGTTTGCCCTCGGCTTCAAGCATTTTTGCAATGAGAGTTGTGGTAGTAGTTTTACCGTCTGAACCCGTTACCGCAAAGATTGTTGCAGGGCAAAGGTCAAAGAACACTTCCATTTCACTTGTAACGGCAATACCGCGTTTGCGTGCGCGCTCGAGTTCGGGGAGGTGGAAGTTCATACCTGGGGTACGGAAAATGATATCTACTTCAAGATTGTCAAGATAACCTTCTCCAAGTTTAAGTTCGGCGCCTGCCGCTTCGAGTTGGTCTGCAACATCTCCTATAAGTTCGCGCTCACGACGGTCGCAAGCGATTACGCGCGCGCCCTGTTTTAAAAAGTTTAAAATAAGGGGTGTGTTGCTTACTCCTATACCGCACATTGCGATTTTTTTACCTTTAAGTTGACTAAAAAACTGCTTGAAATCCATAAAGCGTTCCTCCAAAATTAGTCTTTTATTTGCTCGGTGTCTTTACTTGCCGAATCGTCGGTATACATATCCATTGTGGGATCAAGATTTTTATACTCTACGTATTCTTCAAGTGTCATACCCAAAGAATTCATTTCTTTTGCAACCTCTATACCAACAAAACGCCAGTGCCAAGATTCATAAATTACGCCTGTTATAGACTGCTTTTCTTCGGGATAACGAAGAATAAAACCGTAGTCCTCGGCATTTTCACACATCCAGGTAAACATCGCGGTCTGCTCAAATGCGTCGTCCGCCATATTAAAGTCGGCGCAAAGTCCTGTGTTGTGTTCACTTGTTCCCGGACGCGCTACAACGGTAGCCGCCTTTGCCTCGTCGCCACCTACGCGTTCTACCTGTCGTTGAAATAGGTCGTTTTGGATAGAATAACTACGGAATGGCGACCACACTTTAAGGTCAACGCCGTCGGCTTGAGCCGCCGCAACCATTGCCGTAATATACGGATAAATATCTTTGTGTATTTGTGTTACGTAGTTGTTGTTACGATAATTCTCATCAATCTCTACAAGATAATCGCGCACATTGGTGTCGTAATCATCGGGAAGCGGATTGCTACCGTTTATAAGCAAAAGTCGACTGAATTTTGTATCAAGCTCAACGCCTGTTGGGGTTACAAAAATAGACGGTGTATCTTCACTTTCGGTAGATGACGTGTCGGTGTTGTCAACCGGTATGGAGGAAGTTTGTGACGAAACGTCTGTTTTACCGCCGCCATAATTATTTATTAAGTCTGCGGCAACAACAATCGCAAGCGTTGAAACTACCGCCAAAAGTACCGCAAGCAGTACTGCAATTATTGCGATTCTTATATCAAATTTTTTCTTTGCCATAATTCAACCTCTTTTACGGGACGATGGGCATCGTCCCCTATATTTTTATTCATCAAGTTTAAGTACTGCCATAAACGCGTCTTTTGGAACTTCGACAGAACCAAGTTTACGCATCTTCTTTTTACCTTCTTTTTGCTTTTCAAGAAGTTTCTTTTTACGGGTTATGTCACCGCCATAGCATTTTGCAAGCACGTCTTTGCGCATTGCCTTTACGGTCTCACGCGCAATGATTTTGCCGCCGACAGCCACCTGAACGGGAACTTCGAAAAGTTGTCTTGGAATATATTCCTTTAACTTTTCTGCAATGCGGCGCGCACGCGCGTAAGAGTTTGATGTGTGCACAATAAAGGAGAGCGCATCCACCGTGTCGCCTGCAAGCATAACGTCAAGTTTTACCAAACTTGATTTTTGATAACCTGCGGTTTCATAATCGTAACTTGCATAACCTTTGGTGCGTGATTTTAACGCGTCAAAAAAGTCGTAAACAATTTCGCCCATAGGAAGCACGTAATGAATATCTACGCGGTCACCCATATAGGTCATACCCTTATAATCGCCGCGACGTTCTTCACAAAGTTGCATTATTGTACCGACGTATTCGCTCGGCGAATAGATATGCACGTTTGCTACCGGCTCAAGCGCTTCGGATATAACTGCAGGGTCGGGATAATTGGTTGGGTTATCTACGTATATTGTCTCGCCGTTTGTAAGCACAAATTCATACTGAACGCTGGGCGCTGTGGTAATAATGTCAAGGTTATACTCGCGCTCAAGTCGTTCTTCTAAAATTTCCATATGAAGAAGTCCCAAAAATCCGCAACGGAAGCCAAAGCCCAACGCTTGTGACGTTTCGGGTTCAAAGAGAAGTGACGCGTCGTTAAGTTGCAACTTTTCGAGCGCTTCGCGAAGGTCGGGGTATTTTGCGCCGTCGGCAGGATAAATACCACAAAACACAACGGGCTTTGCCGCGCGATAACCTGGGAGCGCCTCGTCGGCCGCATTGTTTACAAGCGTAATCGTATCGCCTACACGCGCCTCGCTTACGGTTTTGATTGATGCCGCAAGGTAACCTACCTCGCCTGCCTCAAGCGTGTCGCAAGTTTCGTAATGTGTTGCGCGCTTACGACCAAGTTCTACTACGTCAAATTCGGCACCTGTTGCCATCATTTTGATTTTGTCGCCTGCTTTAATCTTGCCCGATACTACGCGGAAATAAACTATAACGCCCTTGTATGGGTCGTAGTAAGAGTCGAATATAAGCGCTTTAAGCGGCGCATTACGGTCGCCTTTTGGGGCAGGAACACCCTCGACAATTGTTTCTAAAACCTGCTCGACGTTTATGCCAGTTTTTGCCGAAATAAGCGGCGCCTCATCGGCGGGAATGCCAATTATATCTTCTATCTCTGCTTTAATTCTGTCGGGCTCGGCAGAGGGCAGGTCGATTTTATTGATAACGGGTAAAATTTCAAGACCGTGGTCAACCGCCAAATAGGTGTTGGCAAGGGTTTGCGCCTCTATACCCTGTGACGCGTCTACTACAAGTATTGCGCCCTCGCATGCCGCCAAGGAACGAGAAACCTCGTAGTTAAAGTCAACGTGCCCCGGTGTGTCGATAAGATTAAGTTCATACTCTTTGCCGTCTTTAGCGGTATAGTAAAGGGTTACTGCGTGAGCTTTTATTGTAATGCCGCGTTCACGCTCTAAATCCATACTGTCAAGTATTTGTTCTTCCATATCGCGCTCGGCAACCGATTGGGTAAGTTCGAGCAAACGGTCGGCAAGGGTTGACTTGCCGTGGTCTATGTGCGCTACTATACAAAAATTTCTAATGTTTTCAAGTGGAAATGACAAGGCGTACTACTCCTTATAATATATAATTATACATAATGCATTATATCACACACTATATATAATTGCAAGGTAAATACACCATTTACTTTATTAAGATTTCGTAAAACTTTTCTGCAAAAAAAGAAACCCCCACATCTTTCACCTGTGGGGGTTTTATATTATTTGTTCAATCATTAAATTTTTCTTTCTTTTGCGCATTAAGTGCAAACAGTTTTTAGTTTAATTTTAAATGTACATCGGACTCACCGTCTATATAAATTTTTGTTTGATTTAAAACTAACTAAACTTTCGGACTCACGCCTTTACTTTTTTATAGTTTTGAGTTTAAAGTTAACTAAACCTTTGGACTCAGTCCTTTTCTGTATTATAGTTTTCGGGTTGACAGTTTTACCTGTACATTGGACTCACGCCTTTCAATTTATTTTTTTAAAATTGCTGGTGGAGTTTCCCTCATAGCGTTTTACCGCTCCTTTCTTTTCTTTTCGCCTTTATTATAAAGCATTATTCACAACTTGTCAACAAAAAGTTAATAACTTTTAGATGTTTTGTACAAAAAACCAAATTGTGTAAACCGTTTTTGACTATTTGCACAAAAGGAAAACTATTCTATTGACTGAAAGTAAATTTTGGGTTAAAATATAAAGGTACGATGTTTAATAATATGTGTGTTTTCGGAGGATAATAATATGAGTGACAACATCAAAAACGAAGAATATAATCCCGACCTTATTTCTCTTGTTGACGACGAGGGCAAGGAATATCATTTCGAGGTTTTGGACGCAATTGAAACCGATATGGGCAGATATTTGGCGTTGCTTCCACAGTACGAAGACCCCAAAGATATGCTTGACGATTCGGGCGAACTTGTAATAGTTAAAGTGTTTGAAGAAAACGGCGAGGAATATTTTAGCGATATAGAAGATGACGACGAATACGAAACCGTTGCCGATGCTTTTGTTGACCGCCTTGAGGATCGTTTTGAAATAGACGAGAAATAATATAAATTCCACGTTCTGCCTTGTGCGTGTATCCTGGCTTATATAACCCTACAAGATAATAAAATGGGATTTCTGCTCAGGCGGCGGGTTTGCAGACCTCCCGCGGCGGTGCCGAGTTCGGAAGAAGGGAGCGCGAAACCGCTTGGCGAAAACCCACCTGAAATTAAGTTCAGGTTATCATCAAGCCGTTACGGCAAGGCGGAACGAAAAGTTTTTAAAATTTTGCTTGACTTATTCTTAAAAAGTAATATAATAAGTATTGCTCAATTAAACATTGGGGAATTGTGTAACGGTAGCACGACAGACTCTGACTCTGTTTGTTGGGGTTCGAATCCCTATTCCCCAGCCAATTAAAAAAGGAATCAGTCCGTAAGGATTGGTTCCTTTTTTGATTTTCTTGCATTTAATTAGGGATTCGAACAAGGGCGGTTTGCCGCAAGGCAAATTGCAACCTTTCGGTGAATGGTTGCAAAGCCCGTGGGCAACGAGCGTTAGCGAGGCGATAGCGCACGGCAGCGCGTGGAAAAATCCCTATTCCCCAGCCAAAAATAAAGCACTGACCTTTATGGTCGGTGCTTTGTTTTAGTTTGTGCTTGTATAGGGATTCGAACAAGGGCGGTTTGCCGTTTTTGCGCAATTTTAACATTATTTGATTTGCCAATTTATAATTTTTGTATAAATTTAGCGAAAACCCTTGACAATTGCAAATTATTGTTTTATTATTAATACATAAATTTTTAAGGAGGTTATTCTGATGGATAACAAGACTTTATTTGCTGTATTATGCATACTTTTCAACTCTATTGGCGTTCCTTGCTTTATGCAGGGCAACACAAAGACTGGCATCTTACGTATAGTACTCGGCATTGTTACCTGTAGCGTTCTTTTTGCTGTTAACGCTATTATGGGTATCATCTTGGGTATCAAGGTTTTGAAGATGACAGACGAAGAGTTCGAAGCTTCTAAGGCTACTCTTTCAAGCGGTATTCCAAAATAATAGCATCTGTAAAAACACTAAAGCAGGTCGGATATCGACCTGCTTTTCTGTTTTTTGCAAGCAATAATTTTACACGACATATAGGAGGTTTGTTTGTATGTCAAATATGTTGTTATCT
>JAFYQN010000179.1 GCA_017559885.1 Clostridia bacterium | reverse complement strand
CATCTCGCAAGAACAAGAATTATACGCTCCTGACGTGCCTGTTTACGGCGATACGCTTTTTAATATGGAATATGTTCTTGCTAACCGCGAGCGACTCCAAAACATTTTTAATTTGCTTGCCGACGATCAATCTAAAAAGGTTTTTCGTAATGCCGTTATGTATAAACTTACAGGTAAAATAGATTATCTTTTTGAGTGTGAAACTCCAATAAACGAGATTTATAAAAATATATTAAAGTTTAAAACGAACGAAACCTATTTTGACCTTGGCGCTTATCGTGGCGACACGGTAGAGGAATTTTTATCGGTTGTAGATGACTATAATAAAATAGTAGCTGTAGAACCCGATTTAAAAACTTATAATAAACTTTGCCTTGCGACAAGCGAGGTTAAGAATATAGTTAATATCAACGCTTGTGTAAGCGATATCGACGGAAAAATTGCCTTTGATATGCAACATTCCCGTGGATCAAGTATAGGGAAGGGTAATGGTTTTATAAATTCGGTTTCGATTGATTCGCTCGCAAATGATAATATTCCTACGTATATAAAAATGGATATTGAGGGTGCCGAGTTTGCCGCAATAAAAGGGGGCGCAAACACTATATTAAGTTTTAAACCCAAAATGCAAATTGCCGCCTATCATAGAAGCGAAGACTTGATTTTAATACCCGAAAGTGTTTTGAATTTGCAAAAAGATTATAAAATTTATCTTCGCCATTTTCCATCTCTTCCTTGTTGGGATATGTCATATTACTTTATTTAATGTTAAAAATGCCGATTTGTTGTAATAAAACACAACATAATCGGCATTTTTTCTTGACACCGTATAAATATAGTGGTAAAATTATGAAAGATAAGTTTAGATAGTATTGGTGAGAGTTTTGGCGAAAATTACCAATACCCCTAATATTTATTCAAACGGGGTTAAAACAGCGATCCCCGACAAAGTTTTTTTATATTTGCACTTTGTAAAATCGCTTTAAATATAAAGGAGGGACTAAAATGCCCACAAGTCCAATTTTTTACGCTGTTTTTGGCGTAGTTGCATTGGTGCTTGGTGTTGTAGGATTTTTTGTTGGCTCCGCCGTTCGTAAGCGTTCTGCCGAAAAGACAATCGGTTCTGCAGAAACCGAGGCAAAACGTATACTTAACGATGCAATGAAAACTGCTGAAACACGCAAAAAAGAAACATTGCTTGAAGCTAAGGAAGAAATTCATCAGCTCCGTCAAGATACCGAAAAAGATCTTCGTGAAAGAAGAGCAGAGGTTCAAAGACAAGAGCACAGACTTCAACAAAAAGAAGAAACTCTTGACCGCAAGATAGATAATCTTGAGGCAAAGGAAGAAAAACTACAAGAAAAATCAAAACAAATCGATGAAAAAATCGAGGAATGCGAGCAACTAAAACGCAGTCAACTTGAAATGCTTGAAAAAATTTCAGGCCTTTCAAAAGAACAGGCAAAAGCCGACCTTTTACAAATGTTAGAAGGCGAACTTTCTCACGAAAAAGCTGTAAAGATTATGGAATACGAACAGCAAACACGTGACGAGTCTGACAAACTTGCTCGCGAGGTTATAGCCCACGCAATTCAGCGTTGCGCTGCCGACCATTCATCTGAAATTACTATTTCGGTAGTACCGCTACCAAACGATGAAATGAAGGGTCGTATAATCGGTCGTGAGGGTAGAAATATCCGCGCTATTGAAAACGCAACAGGCGTTGACCTTATTATTGACGATACTCCCGAGGCAATCACAGTATCAAGTTTTGAGCCAATCCGTCGTGAGATTGCTCGCGTAACGCTTGAAAAACTTATTGTTGACGGTCGTATCCATCCTGCAAGAATTGAAGAAACCGTTGCCAAGGCAACTGCCGAGGTAGAAGCAATAATCAAACAGCAGGGCGAACGCGCTATGGTAGATAGCGGTGTTCACAATATACACCCCGAACTTATTAAACTTCTTGGACGTTTGCACTTCCGTACAAGCTACGGTCAAAACGTGCTTAACCACTCACTTGAAGTTTGTTACCTTTCAGGCCTTATCGCTGCCGAACTTGGCGCAGACGTAACGCTTGCAAAACGCGCCGGTCTACTTCACGATATCGGTAAAGCAATTGACCACGAACAAGAAGGTTCACACATTCAACTTGGCGTTGAGGCCGCTAAAAAATATCGTGAAAACGAAGCGGTTGTTCACGCAATTCACGCTCACCACGGTGACGTAGAGGCCAAGACTGTTATCGCTTGCATTGTTCAGGCGGCTGACGCAATTAGCGCGGCACGTCCAGGCGCACGTCGCGAAAACATTGAAAGCTATATTAAGCGTCTTGAAAAGTTAGAGGAAATCGCCAAATCCTTTAGCGGTGTTGAAGACACTTACGCTATTCAGGCAGGTCGTGAAATACGTATACTTGTTAAACCTGACGCTATAAATGATGACCAAATGGTTATTATGGCTCACGATATCGCTCAAAAAATTGAAAACGAGCTTGAATATCCGGGTCAGGTTAAGGTTAACATCATTCGCGAAAGTCGCGCAGTTGATTATGCTAAATAATTAAAAAATTAAACTCGGTATCCTTTTTGGATACCGAGTTTCTTTATTCCTGATTATTTCTTATATAATGAAATATGTATTGTTGCACAATTCCGCCGTAATTTCCGACACATTCGGGTATATTACCATCAAATAGTGTGTCAAGCGCGCGCTTTATCCAAACGTCACGGGGGAATGCCTCTATATGACCGAGTCCGTAAAGCAGTACGCAATCGGCAACCTTGGGACCTACGCCTTTTATGGTCATAAGTTTTTCGCGTGCGGTGTCGTAATCGGAAATCTTTAACTCGTTTAAGTCTATTTCGCCCGATACTACTTTTTGAGCGGCATCTAATATGTATTTTGCCCTAAAACCCGAGCGTATAACTGCCAAATCATCTAACGTAAGTCGTGCAATAACCTCTGCCGACGGAAATGCGTAGCCGCCATATATTTTTTCGCCAAAGTTTTCACAAAGGCGTTCTATAATGCCCTTAATTCGCGGTATATTGTTGTTTTGCGAAATAATAAAGGAAACGAGCGCCTCCCATGGTTCTTGGTTCAAAAGACGAATTCCGCTACTGAATTCGGCGGCGCGTTTTACCGTTTCGTTAACGCTTACTTCTTTTATAATCTTTGCGTAGTCGTGGTCAAGGTCGAAATAATTTTGCCATATATTTTGGAAATCTTCCTTTGTAGAGCCAAGTATTACTATATCGCCGTCTTGCGCGTAAAGTTTTATTTGTTTGCCGAAGGCAATGCCACTCCATATGCCATTTAAGTCTTGCGACCAACGAAATGCCTGACCACAATCAAGAGTTTGCTCAAGGTTAAAATTTTGCGCGTTTTTTATATAAATTTTATTTTTTTCAAATATAATGTCGTTCATATTACACCTCTATTTACAATTATATATATTTTATGGTATAATGTCTATAAGCAATTTAAGTAAAAGGAGCGTATAAATATGCGTGATGATATTTGCACCATACCGGTGTCGGAGGTTTTTGAGGTAAGCGACGGTTGTCCGCTTTGCCGTATGAAGCATACGGTAGAGGGGCATCTTGTAACATACATATTAGGGGACGCTATGATGGAACCCGACGTGCGAATAGAAACAAATAAGTTAGGTTTTTGTAGTGAACACTACGACAAAATGATGGCGCACCGCGGCAAACTGCAACTTGCGCTCATTCTTGAAACACACGTTAAAGAAATAAGCGCGCAAATTTTTGAAAAAAAGTTGTTTAACAGCGCCGATAAAAAGGCAAACAACGTAAAAAAGGTTATGGACAGTTGCTTTATATGCGAAAAGGTAGACTGGGGTATGGAGCGTATGATAGACACTATCTATCGTTGCTATGAAAAGGAAAAAGATTTTAGAGAACTCTTTAATTCGCAACCACAGTTTTGTATGCATCATTTTGAAGCCCTTATGAGTGGCGCCGACAAAAAGAAAATGCCAAAATACTGCGGCGATTTTAAAGATAATCTTACGCGCATTACTGCAGAGTACGTAAAAAGTTTGGGCGAAGACCTAAATAAGTACTGTTCTATGTACGATTACCGAAGCGCAGGAAAGGGCGATTGGGGTAATTCTGCCGACGCGGTTGATCGCGCTATATCGTATCTAACAGGTAAAATTTGATTTACATAATGTGACAAAATAATTGCCATTTGCAACCAATGTGGATAAAAAAAGCTTGATTTTATAGGGAGTTTTCAACTTTTCCACCGAGTTATCCACAATTTTATGTTAACTTGAATATAATAACTTTTCTTCGTCAAGAATAAAATTAACACAAATTGTCAGGAGAAAATTATATGGTTAAAGGTGTAAATAAAACGATTATTGAAGTTAACAATACAGGAAGTAAAGTGTTTGACCGAATTGTTTTTTATGTAAGTCCAAGTTGCGGTAATTTAAATGCAAAACATTTAAACAAAGCCATGCAAAACTTTACTTTTCAGTTTGATGAGCGAGCTGTTAGGGGATATAAATCGTTAAGGCAAAGAAGATTAATGCGCCGCAGAATATTTATTTGCGGTGTGGCGGCAACTGCAGTAACGGTTGTTACGGCAATTGCGATAATATTTTTATGAATATATTGTAAAAAAAGCAAGATGTAACCAATCACATCTTGCTTTTTTATTTGTTTTGAGGTAATATATTATATATTATTTTATAAAATAAAGGGAATATTTATAATGAGTTTATTAAAACACAGTTTCAAAGTGGCAAGCAGTATGATTGTTGCTGCCGTGGTGGGCTTTTTTTTATGCCTTTCTATAAACACGATTTGTCTGCCCCTATTTACCGAAGTAACGGGATACGACGCTTTTGTTTATACCGATTCTACTTGCGAAAAAGAGGTAACAAAATACGTCTATGAGTATGTAGATGATGACGGCGACGGCAAACCCGACGATAAAGATACTAAAAAAGAAGAGTATGAAGACAAGGGTTATTACGTGGTAACCCAAAAGAACCGTTCCCAACTTAAAGGCGTTGGTAAAGCGGTATTCTTAATAAGCACGCAGGTTGTTAACGCTATAATGGTAATTGCATTTGCCAGTGGCAGCGTTTACAAACAGGGCTTTAAAGATAAAAATCTTGTTAAGATAAATCATATCAAATATGACGCCTTAAAGGGTTTTAAAATCGGTCTTATAGGTAATGCGCCCTTTATTTTGTTGTTTATTGCCGCTTGTGTTATGGCGTTAGGAGTTTTACCACAGTTCCCAACGGGGTGGTACATTGCGCTAAACAGTCATTATTATTCAATTGTTTTATTGATAACAAACGGCGCTACAACGCTATCAGAACTTTCAGTATGGCAGTTTGTGTTGTTGGGTCTTTTGCAACTTATTGTTCCTGTGATTTCGGGAATAGGATATATTATGGGATTTAAGGATATCAATCTTGAAGAAAAGATTGTATATGAAAAGAGGTAATTTACAGTGGCAGGATTATTTGGTTTTTTAGATTTTACCAAAGAAGGTCCGGGCATAAAAAAAGACGGTCCTAAAAAGAAGGCGCTTTTTGTATTTTTTGAAACGTATTTTCGTAATTTTTGGCGTTTTATTCTTATAAACTTGGTTTACTGTTGTTTGTCTTTACCACTTGTTACAAACGGTATGGCGGCGGCAGGTCTTACCAACGTGACAAGAAATATTGCGCGTGATAAGCACTCCTTTGGTTTAAGTGACTTTTTTGAAACCATACGCAAAAATTTAAAACAGTCAATTATAGTAGGCGTAATAAACGTTATCGTTACTGCGGTTTTGGCTTTTTCGTTGTATTCTTATTATAATTCGTATATCGGAATGGAAGAGTTTAATCTCTTTTATCTTGTAGGTCTTTCAATGAGTATGCTTTTTACTGTGTTGTTTTTAATTATGCAGTTTTATATCTATACTCTTATGATTACCTTTGATTTCAGCACAAAAGCTCTTTATATAAACAGTTTTAAATTTGTGTTTGTAAACCTTTGGCGCAATCTTCTTTGCGGCATACTTTTGCTTGCAACTTATGGCGTTTATGTTGGAGTGTTCATAGCTTCGCTTTACGTAGCGGAGGGACTTTACGTATTTGCGGTATTATTGATTGAAGGCGTTATAGCAATTTTAACATTGCCTGCTTTCCAATTCTTAATGATACAGTTCTTTACCTTCGGCAGTATAAAGAAATATATTATTGACCCCTATTATGCTGAGCATCCCGATGCCGATATCGAAAAACGTCGCAACTTAGGACTTGACGTACCTGAGGATGATGACGAATATGACGATATGTCGTGGGAATAATTGTAATATAAGGTCCTGTTTTTACAGGACCTTAAATTTTTTAATGAAAATGCCTTGACTTTTTTGATCATATAAAGTAAAATGATATGGCAAAATGCGGGTGTGGCGGAATTGGCAGACGCGCTAGCCTTAGGAGCTAGTGTCACCGATGTGCAGGTTCAAGTCCTGTCACCCGCACCAAGTAAAAGGTCTGCTGAAT
>JAFYQN010000023.1 GCA_017559885.1 Clostridia bacterium | reverse complement strand
GATTTTCCACGGCGAGGAATATCAGGCAAAAGCATCCGAACAACAATTATACGACAGTCTAATAAGCGCTCCTCGCGGCAATATTTACGACAACAATATGAATTTGCTTGCTACAAGTTCTCCTGCGTGGACCGTTTATCTTACTCCAAACGGTATAAATAAACTTGACGATAAATCAAAAGCGGAAGAAATACGTAAAACTATTGCCGAAGGTTTATCTGCAATACTTCAAATGGACTATGACAAGATTTACGAACTAAGCAAAAAAGAGTCGTATTATGTAATCGTTAAAAAGAAGGTCGAACAATCAACCGTTGATGAGATAAGACAGTTTATTTTAGATAACAATGACGCCGAAATTGCAAGTTATATCGGTCTTGATGAAACCACCAAGCGTTATTATCCCAACGATACGCTGGCATCAACCGTCTTGGGTTTTGTTGGCGACGATAATCAGGGTCTTGCAGGACTTGAAAGTTATTATGATAACGAACTTACAGGAATTGCAGGTCGAGTAGTTGCCGCAAAAAATGCAAAAGGCACAGATATGCGTTTTAGTTACGAAAAGGTAGAAGAGGCGCAGCAGGGCAATTCATTGGTACTTACTCTTGATTCCTACGTTCAATATGTTTGTGAAAAATATCTTGATATTGCAGTAGAACAAGAGCAAATTATGGAACGTGGCGCCGTTATAGTTATGAACGTTAACACAGGCGCTATACTTGGAATGGCGGTAAGCGGTGACTTTAACCCAAACGAACCTTTTGTTTTATCGGCCGAGGACCAAGCGATTGTTGACTCAATTGTTGATGAGGAAGAAAAGAGCGCAAAGCGTAGCGAATTGCTTAATCGTCAATGGCGTAATAAAGCGGTATCCGATACCTATGAACCGGGTTCCGTATTTAAAATTTTTACTGCAGCCGTTGGATTGGAAGAAAATCTTATAACACAAAAAAGCACGTTTACCTGTAACCATACCTATATTGTTGCAGGCAACCCGTATCACTGTCACGACCGTATAGGCGGTCACGGAACACAAACGTTACAACAGTCTATCTCCAATTCGTGTAACCCTGCATTTATTCAAATTGGTCAATTAATCGGCAATCAAACCTTTAATAAATACTTTAGAGCATTTGGACTTACAGGCAAAACAGGCATCGACCTTCCAGGCGAGGCATCGCCGTATCATCACAAAGAAGAAGATATGGGTCCTACCGAGCTTGCATCGTCATCATTTGGTCAGACGTTTAATATTACCCCAATTCAAATGATAAGTCTTGCTGCAACGTCAGTGAATGGCGGATATTCGGTAACACCGCATCTTGTTGAAAAAATTATTGATAGTGACAAAAACGTTATTGAAAGTTTTTCAAACTCCGATCGTCAGCAGGTAATTTCACAAACAACATCTGCTTCAATGCGTACAATGCTTGAATACGTTGTACAAAACGGCGCTAAAAACGGTATAGTTTCAGGTTACCGAGTAGGCGGTAAAACAGGTACGTCGCAAAAGGTGTCAAAAATTAATGCAACGGGCAACAAACATTTGTATATAGGTTCGTATGTAGGCATAGCGCCGATTGACGAGCCCGAAATAGCAGTATTTGTAATGCTTGACGAACCTGCAGGCGCCAACTATTACGGCGGTACAATTTCCGCTCCAGTTGGTTCAAAAATTATGACCGATATACTTCCGTATTTAGGTTATGAACCCCAGTATACCGAAGAAGAACTCAAAAAGATTTCGGTTTCGGTACCTGACGTAACAGGTGAAGAAATATCCGTTGCAAAAACAAGAATTAATAATTCAAAGTTAACATATAAGGTTATCGGTAAGGGCGGCACCGTTGTAAAACAGTTACCCGAAGCCGGAAATTCGGTATATAACGGCGGTATGGTAATACTTTATACCGAAGAAAGCGAATCACAAACAGCAACCGTTCCAAATCTTATAGGACTAACCGCATCAGAGGTTAATGCTGCCGCGGCAAATGCAGGAATAAACGTTAAGTTTTCGGGTAGCATATCTTCAAATTCGGTTTTGTCATACGCTCAAGATATAAATGCAGGAGAAACTGTACCTCTTGGTCAGATAGTTGTAGTTTATTTTAGAGAAGAAAGTTCGGCCGATATGGCAGAAACCAATCTATCCGACTAAGCGCTTATAAGGAGTAAAAAAATGTTATTAAAAGACCTTATACCAAATCTTACCGATAAAATTGGTAACGTCCAAATTACAGGCATTACAAGCGATTCACGTGAAATAAAAGAGGGTTATGCCTTTGTTTGTATTAAAGGTGTTACCGACGACGGACATAAATATGCGCAAAGCGCCGCAAATAAAGGCGCAGTTGCGGTTATAACCGAGCAAAAAATGGGTGTTGATAATGAAATTGTTGTTTCAGATACCCGTACTCTTTATGCCGATATGTGCGCGCGTTGGTTTGGTAATCCTGCTAATTCACTTAAACTTATCGGTGTTACGGGTACAAACGGTAAAACCTCGATAACATTTATGCTTAAGAGCATACTTGAGGCGGCAGGGCATAAGGTAGGTCTTATTGGTACAAT
>JAFYQN010000178.1 GCA_017559885.1 Clostridia bacterium | reverse complement strand
GCATTGGGATAAACCTTTTTAAAATCCTCTACAAGGGTTTTTTTGGCCATTTCATTCATTGTTTTTTTGTTGGGTTCGTCACAAATATGAACACCGGTGATTATATCTTTGTAATCGCCATATAAATCATATTTGCTAAATGGAGTTTCACCGTTATAGTCCTCACCCTCGCATTGTTCGGCTTTCCAATCGTTGTAATTAAGTATTGCATTAAGCCCTACTTTTCGACAGTTTTCAAGCGCCGTCATTGTACGTTTGGAACCAAGATAAAACTGTTCTTCGCTGGTATTACCGAGTGAGTGGTTTATCATGGCAAGGGTGTTAAAACCCGCATCTTTATAAAGTGTTAGCCCCTCTTCGCTAATATCGTAAGGCGCCCAAAATCCTGAAATTTCAAACTCTTGAGCCGCGTATTTGGGTAAATCGGTTTGTGTATATTTTTCATTGCAACCAAAAATCGTAAATGACATAACACATACCATAATAAACGCTAATGCTTTTTTAAACATACTTTTTCCCTTCATAGTTTTCGATTATACCAACGGTACTACAAACACGCCTTCGCCATATACGAGTTCGAGTGAAAATTCACCGTTTTCGTTTAGTGTTACAATCTCGGGTGTGCCGCTGTAACCTGCGCCGCCATAAATTGCAACCGCGCCGCAATCTTTAAAGGTAGCGCTAATTTTATTGTTTTCGCCGTCATCTCTACTAAAGTTTACAAACATATATGCGTCGCCAAATTCTTCGCTTGCAAAATGACTTACTATCATATCATAGCTTGAAGTCGAAGAAACGTAATTATTATCGCTGTCAAATTTGGTGATTGGATTAAAATCTTTATCATATTCGACTGACGCTACGCGGAAGGTTTGGTCTACAGTGCCCGAAACACCAATTGTCTGTTGCCAGTTGTAAGCAAGTACTGCGCTTGCAAACTTTTGAATTTCGTTGTTTACAGTCTTTACATCGTAATAAAGTTGATTTGGTGTACCGTCGTGGTTAAGCATACAGTGGTTATATAAATACTTAACGCTACCGTCGTCTAATGTTGTTCTTGGTACGGAATAGCAATAATATTGCAAGTTGTCGGCGCCAAAAGCAATCGCCAAATATGCCTGCTGACGCATATCCGCTTCGCTTAATGTTTCTAAAAACTCGGTACCTGTGCTTGACTGCAAAATAAAGGATGTTTCGGCATTATACTTCTTTGCGCATTTTGCAATCTCGTTATAGTTGTATATAATCATTTGTTCAGGACTTTTAGATTTAGAGTATGGGTAAACATCTACGCAAATATACGGATTATTAAACTTAGACATTATTGTTTCGCCGTAAATTTGGAGCATTTCATCGTAATCTACAAAATCGCGGCTTGTTACGGCTGTCGCAGGTATAAGATTAATCATATACTTTCTGTCACCGTAAACCTTTATGTAATCTTCTATAAGATCGTCTTTTGCAAGCTTTGCCATAGTTTCTTTATTAGGTTCGTCGTTTATATGAATACCCTTAATAATATCCATATATTCGCCATAGTAGTTGTAGGTGCTAAACGGTTTGTTGTCAAAATATTCGTCACCTTCATTATGACGGTTAAACCAAGACGCGCCATAAGCCAAATAAACGTCTATACCAATCTTTTTGCATATTTTAAGCGCTTCGTCAGTACGCTTTGAACCAATAAAATACTGGTTTTCGGTACTACGAGGAACTTCGTCGTGGTTGGTAAAAGACATTACGTTAAAACCGGCATCCTTATACTGTTGAAAGGCGGATTCGGTTATCTCGTGCGGCGCCCAAAGACCGCAAATTTCAAATTCTTGTTGACTATACTCCGGTAGGTCTGACTCGTTGTAATTTTTGTCGCAAGCTGACAAAGAAAGCAACATTGCCAATGCCAAAACGGCGCACATAATTTTCTTTAACATCTAAATCAATCCTTTCAAAATTGCTTTACTATAAAATTTTACCATATATTATTGTTTTGGTCAAGAAAAAAGGAACTCTTGTCTTTTTCAAGAGTTCCTAATTTTTTTATTTAAGAGGCACTACAAACACGCCGTCGCCGTACGCTAATTCAATTTGGCAATCGCCATCCTCATTAAGCTCAACAATTTTAGGTGTGCCGTCAAAGCCATCACCACCATATAAAGCAATCGCACTGCAATCTTTAAAAACTGCATTTACAGTGTTGGCTTTTTCCTTTTCGGCAAAGTTTACAAACATATAACTTTCACCGTATTTTTCACTTACAAAACGGCTAACAATCATATCCTGTGTGCCTTGAGCCGATACGTAATTTTTTGCATCTTTAAAACTGGTTAAGGTTGCTAAATCACTTTCGTATTCAAGGGCTGCCACGCGGAAAGCAATATCCTCTGTGCCGGAGATTCCGATTGATTTATCCCAATCGTACGAAAGCATTGCGCTTGCCATAGATTGTATTTCATTATTAATTTCTTGCACGTAATAATATAAATAACTTGGAGTTTTGTTGTCAGGCATTAGCATACAACAATTATAATCTCTTCCTTCAGGTTTTGAATAGCAATAATACTGTATGTTATGCGCGCCAAACGCCAACGCTGAATATACCTGCCAACGCATATCGCCTTCGGATAATTCCTCGTGGAACTCTACACCCGTGCTTGCTTGCATAATCATAGTTGTACTAGCACCGGTTTCTTTTGCAGCCCTGGCTATTAAGTCATAACTAGCCGCAAGTTGTTTATCGCCCTCTGTAGTAATATTGTGGAACGGATATAAATCTAACGAAATATATGGATTATCAAGTTTTTTTACTATACTGTTCATATAGTCGTCAAACAACGCGTAATAGTTGGTATAGCCGTAGTATTCGCCGCCCGCGGCTAAAGAAACAATGTTAACCATATATTTAGCGTTAGGATAAACCTTTTCAAAATCCTTGATTATAGTATCGTTAGATATTGCGTCCATATCGTCTATGTGTGGTTCATCCTTGATATGAACGCCTTTTATAATATCTTTGTACTCATCATAATAATCGTGCTTACTAAAGGGCGTTTCGCCAAAGTAATCTCGCCCCTCAATATCGCGCACAAACCATGTGTTACCGTATGTTAAATAAACATCAAGACCCACTTTTTTACAAAGTTTCAATGCTTCCTCCGTACGTTTTGAACCAAGGTAATACTGGTTTTCGCTACTTCTTGGCTCTTCATCATGGTTGGTAAAGGACATTACGTTAAAGCCAGCATCTTTATATTGCAAAAATGCTTCTTCGGTCATTTGTCTTGGCGCCCAAAGACCAACAAGCTCAAACTCGTGATAATCATATTCCGGTAAACTGATTTCTTCTTGTTTTTTATCACAAGCGGATAAAGAAAGTAACATCGCCATCACCACAATAACAGATATGTATTTCTTAAACATTTAATCAACCCCTTTGGGAATTACTGTTTACTATAAAATTTTACCATATATTATTGTTTTGGTCAAGAAAAAAGGAACTCTTGTTTTTCAAGAGTTCCTAATATTTTTATTTAAGTGGTGTTACAAATACGCCTTCGCCGTATTCAAGATTGATTGTCAACTTACCTTCTTCAAGTTCATAAATTTCGGGTGTACCGTCAAATCCTGCGCCGCCATAGATTGCCACTGATTTGCAATCTTTAAAAGTAGCGCTTACAGTGTTTGAGTTGCCACGTTCTGCCCAGTTAAGGAACATGTATGCTTCACCGTATTCTTCACTGGTAAAGCGGCTAACAATCATATCCTGTGTGCCTTGAGCCGATACGTAATTTTTTGCATCTTTAAAACTGGTTAAGGTTGCTAAATCACTTTCGTATTCAAGGGCTGCCACGCGGAAAGTTAGGTCCTCGCTACCCGAAACACCGATAGTCATATCCCAATCATAAGAAAGAATAACGCTTGCATAGCTTTGGATTTCTTTATGTATTTTTTGCAAACTGTAATATATATCGCTTGGAGTATCGTCACGATTTAGTATACAACTGTCGTACATATATACGGGGTTTCCGTCTTTATCAAACGATTTTGGTACTGAATAGCAATAATACTGCAATGTATCCGCGCCAAAAGCAAGAGCGTTATATACCTCCCAACGAAGATCGCTTTCGCTAAGGGTCATTTCAAATTCTTTTTTGCCGGTATCCGCGCCGCCAACGCTTGACTGAAGAATATATCCCGGTTTAACGCCATATTTTTTTGCCGAGTTTGCTATATACTCATAGTTTACAAGCAGTGTGCCGTCGTCGGAAGTGTTGCCTTCGTGAAATGGGTATACGTCAACCGATACAAACGGGTTCTCAAACGGTTCCATAAAGGTTTTTTCGTAGATTTCCATCATTTCTTCATAGCTGTTAAATCCACGACTTGAAACTGCTGTTATAGGAATAAGATTTACAATAAATTTAGCGTTGGGATAAACCTTTTTAAAATCATCAACCAATGTTTTGTTGCCGTATTGGTCAATATGTCTTGTGTGTGGCTCATCGCAAATATGAATACCTGTAATTATATCTTTATAATCGCCGTAAATATCATGCTTACTAAAGGGAGTTTCGCCATAATAGTCTTCTCCCTCTTCTTCACATCTTTCCGCAATCCAATCGTTGTAGTTAAGGATTGCGTTTAGACCAACCTTTTTGCATATTTCGAGAGCTTTCATCGTTCTGTCAGAGCCAAAATAAAACTGTTCTTCGCTTGTATTACCGAGTGAGTGGTTTATCATAGCAAGCGTAGTAAAACCTACATCCTTATATTGCTTTAAACCCTCTTCGCTAATATCATACGGCGCCCAGAAACCCGATATTTCAAACTGTTTCTCGGTATATTCAGGTAGTTTATCTCCTTGCTTACAACCTGCAAGACCTAATATCATAATTAGCGCTAAAGATATTGTTACAATCCTTTTAAACATAACGTCGTCTCCTTAGTCAAGACTATATTTCTTTTCGTACTCGTTGTACTCTTCTATAAAGTTACCAACCGCCGAAGTTTTAACCTTTCTTAAATACTTATGAGTATCAAGTTTTGGCGAATTTTGCTGAATTGTATAAACCGCAATATTAGAACAGTGGTCTGATACACGTTCCATATTGGTAAGCAAATCAGAAAATACAAATCCCATCTGCACGGTGCAGTCGCCCTTTTGAAGTCGGTCAATATGACGGGATTTTAGTTCGTCTTTAAGTTTGTCAATTACCTGCTCGATTGGCTCAACGTGTGAAGCCACCTCAAAATCATCATTTATAAATGAGTCAATTGTAATATTTACAATCTCACGTAATGCATCTTCTATAACGTCGAGTTCGCGTTTAGCATCGTCAGAAAAGATTATGTTCTTTTCTTTAATTTCAAGCGCAGTACCGCAAAGATTTAACGCATGGTCACTAATACGCTCTAAGTCGCTTAATGAATGTAGCATTCTTGATACTGCGTGAGAATCATCCTCTGACAAATTATTACTGCTAAGTCGTACAAGATACGTGCCTAACTTATCTTCATATTTGTCGGTAAGCGTTTCGATTTCACGTACAAATCCTGCCTTTTGCTCGTCATAATTCCAAACAAGTTCAAGTGATGACATTATTGCAGTGCGTGTGTGCTCTGCCATCTCGTTGGCAATACGACGGCACTCACTAATAGCAAGTGGGGTGTTGTTAAAGATACGCTCGTCCAAAAATGCGGTATGTTGTTTTTCTTCCTTGCCATCGGGTATAAGTTTTGCGCAAAGCTTTATAACCCATTTTTTTACAGGGAAAAGAATAATTGTTGTAACAACGTTAAACACTGTATGAACTATTGCTACACCAACACCGTTAGTATCAGCCCCTAATAACTTTATTCCCATCATCATCATAACATACATTACTACCATACAAACAGTAGAACCAAATATATTTACGAAAGAATGCATAACAACCACTCGTTTTGCATTTTTGTTAGTGCCAATGCTTGAAATAAGTGATGTAACGCAAGTACCGATGTTTGCGCCTAAAACAAGTGGTATCGCCATCTGCCAAGTAATAGTAATGCCGGCAGTGTTAGCCAATGTTATAACAATAGCAAGTGTTGCTGCAGATGATTGAATAACACCTGTAAAAATAGTTGAAACCAAAAGTGCGATTATAGGGCTTGTAAGACTAACAAGAAACAAGTCAAAATCTTCTAAATTTTTTACCGAATCCATCGACGCACTCATAAGTTCCATGCCAAACATAAGCACTGCAAATCCGACAAAAATAAGACCTAAATTGTTTTTCTTTTCAGATTTTGAAAACATACGAATTACAATGCCTATAAAAGCAAGCAACGGTGCAAAGGTCATTGGCTGCAAAAGGGTCATCCAAAAATTTCCTTCACCAATGTTAGAAAGATTAACAATCCAAGCGGTAAATGTAGTACCCACATTTGAACCCATAATCATTCCGAAAGTATTTCCAAACTGTAATATGCCCGAGTTTACCATACCTACAAGCATTACTGTAAACGCAGAGGACGACTGAATGGCAAAGGTTATTCCCGCACCCAAAAAGAAACCTAAAATCTCATTAGAGGTCACCTTTTTCATAGCG
>JAFYQN010000177.1 GCA_017559885.1 Clostridia bacterium | reverse complement strand
TTACCCATATTTCATCAAGGTCGGTACGGGTTGCGTAAATTGCTTTTGCATATTCCCAACCAAGACCGGAAGAGGCGCCGGTTATTACTGCTATATTCATATTAACTCCTTAATTTTTGTTAAAATCTTCAAGAATTAGTCCTTCATTTTTATCAAGCGCCCAGTTAATATTCCATTCGCTTGTAAATATAAGCAGGTTATTTCCCTTGAAATCTTGTACCCACTTAGTGTCAGAAGTAAGGTTAAGTTTTGCTACGTCAATATCTTCGTTACCTATCCAACGTATAAACTGATAGGGTAGGTTGCTACGCATAACGTCAACGTTATATTCGTTTTTAAGACGGTGTTCAAGTACCTCAAATTGAAGTACACCAACTACGCCTACAATAACGCGTTCCATACCTGTGTTAGGTTCATGGAAAATTTGTATAGCACCTTCTTGGGCTATTTGTTCAACACCCTTAACAAATTGTTTTCGTTTAAGACTGTCTTTATGCTCGATAATTGCAAAATGCTCGGGCGCGAAGGTTGGTATACCTTCAAATTCTACCTTGTGTTTTACCTCGCACACGGTATCGCCAATAGAAAAGATACCGGGGTCAAACACACCGATAATATCGCCTGCGTACGCTTCGTTTACGATTTGGCGACTGTCTGCCATAAGTTGTTGCGGTTGGCTAAGGCGAAGACTTTTTTTGCCCTGAACGTGATAGTACTCTTTATCGCGCTCAAACTTACCCGAACATATTCTCATAAAGGTCATACGGTCGCGATGCGCCTTGTTCATATTTGCTTGAATTTTAAATACAAACGCAGAGAAGTTTTCACTTTCGGGTATTACTTCGCCTTCTTTTGGGTTACGAGCACGAGGAGCGGTGGTCATCTTTAGGAAGTTTTCAAGGAAGGGCTCCACGCCAAAGTTTGTAAGAGCCGAACCAAAGAATACAGGGGTAAGTTTACCACAACGCACTTGGTCGATGTCAAAATCAAAACTTGCGCCGTCAAGCAACTCTATTTGGTCAACAAGGTCGCGGCGAGAATATTCGCCGATAAGCTCGTCTAACTTTTGAGTATCGGTAATGTCACACTCAATTGCTTGTAGTTTGTCTTGACCTCTGTGAAACTCGTTAAACGTCATAATTTGACGGCGGTCGCGGTCAAATACGCCCTTGAAGTCAACACCGCAACCAATCGGCCAGTTTACAGGGTATGTGCCGATGCCAAACTCTTTTTCAAGCTGATCAAGTAGTTCAAATGGGTCGCGAGCGTCACGGTCAAGTTTATTAATAAATGTAAAGATTGGTATATTACGCATGGCGGTAACCTTAAAAAGTTTACGAGTCTGAGGTTCTATACCTTTTGCCGCGTCAATAACCATTACAACGCTATCTGCCGCCATTAGTGTACGGTAGGTATCTTCAGAGAAGTCTTGGTGACCGGGGGTATCAAGAATATTGATACAGTATCCGTCGTATTCAAACTGCATTACAGAAGAGGTAATAGAAATACCACGTTGCTTTTCAAGTTCCATCCAGTCGGATACGGCATGCTTTGCGGTAGCTTTACCTTTTACCGAACCTGCCGTTTGAATTGCGCCTCCGTAAAGTAGTAATTTTTCAGTAAGTGTTGTTTTACCGGCGTCAGGGTGCGATATGATCGCAAAGGTACGACGGCGGTTGATTTCTTGTTTTAAATCCACGATACTGCTCCTTAATATATTATATAAAGTAAAATCATATAGAGTTTACCATAAAATGAAGTAGGTATCAAGAAAAAATATATTTTTTTAAAAAAAGACTTTACTTTTTAAACGTTATGCTTTATAATATTACCCGTATAGTTGTATTTTATATTTTTTACGGAGGTTTGTAAAAATGAAAAAGATAATCGCATTAGTACTTAGCATAGTAATGATTTGTTGCTTCTCTGTAACAGCATTTGCTGCAGAAAGTCCATCAGCTAACGAAAAGGTTACCGTAACTGTAAGAAAGGCAGACGTTGTTAATCCTGCAGGTAAGGTAGACACTGAGTATACTTTTGATGCCGGCACAACAATTACAGTTAAAGCAAATTCAAAGTATGGTACTTTTAACAGTTGGAGCGTTTACAAGCAAGAAACCGCAACAGGCGTTTCTGCTCCTGCAAAATCAGATGTCATTACATTAAGCGCTGTTAAGGCACTTGCCGCTACCAAAACTGTTGACGCAGTTGCAGGTACCGACTATGAAATTGTTAAAGGTAGTCTTACTTCTACCGAAATGACAATTAAGCTTAACACAGCAGTTATCGTTTGTGGTAACTATGACAACGTTAAGACCGATCCTAACGTTGCAAGCGGCGCAGATAAGTCTCCTTCTGCTCCTCAAACCGGTGATATGACAATGGTTTGGGCTTTGGTTGTAATGCTTGGTGTTGCAGCTTTTGGTTTTGGTGTTAAGAAAGTTTATTCAAAATAATCTAAACTAAAATTTTAAGAAGATGCTCTTGTGAGCATCTTCTTTTTTGTTGAAAAGTTTTTGATTAGAGTATATAATAAAGGTAAATATTTCAAAAGGGCGTGTTGGTTTATGAAAAAAGAACTTATAATGAGATATTTTACTCCTGCCGAAAATAGTAACGAGGGTTGGGAAAAATATTCGCTTCCTATAGGCAACGGCCATTTTGGCGCAAGTGTTTTTGGCGGTACTATAAGCGAGAGAATACAGTTTACAACCAACACTTTTGCAAATACGTATAGTTATGGTGGCGTATCTAATTTTGGCGAGGTGTTTATTGATTTTAACCATAATGGCGCTATCAATTACGAGCGCGGTTTAAATCTTAATACAGGTGTTGTATATTCGGTTTACGATGTGAATACCATAAGGGTACGTCGCGAGGCGTTTGTAAGTTACGTCGATAAGGTTTTTGCGTATCGAATAAAAACGCAAGGCGGGAAAATTAGTTTTGACGCGCGACTTGTAATACCATACCTTAACGAGCGTCCTATAGAGGAAGGCGGAAGAACAGGCGAGGTATTTTTAGACGGCGACACAATTGTTATGCGTGGAACATTGCCTTCTCGTGAACTTGTTTATGAAGCGCGCCTTTCGATAGTGACCGACGGTGAGTTGGTGATAAATGATAACACTCTTACGGTAAAAGACGCTAACGATACAAAACTTTATTATACGCTTGATACGTCATACAAACTTTGTCCTGAGGTATTTTTAGACGGCAATCATAAAGCAATGGGCAACGACCCCCACGATGCAGTTGTTAAATGTATAAACAACGCAGTACAACTTGGTTGGGATCAACTATATTCACGCCATTTAAAAGACTATTGTGAACTTATTGACAGGGTACAGTTTGATTTGGGTGGCAGTGATGATGGTCGCAGTACTGAAGAGTTGCTGATATCTTACCAAAATAGAAATGCTGAACTTTATTTAGAAGAGTTGTATTATGCTTATGGCAGACATTTGCTTGTGTCATCCTCGCGCGAGGGTACGCCGCCTGCGTCACTTCAAGGTGCATGGTCGGTACACGATAAATCACCTTGGGGTAGCGGAATATGGCATAATATAAACGTACAAATGAACTACTGGCCGTCGTTTAGCACAAACCTTGCTGAATGTTTTAAAGCGTATGCCGAGTATTGGAAGGCGTATCAAAAAGCGGCGTCAAATCACGCGTCTAATTGGATAAAAGAACTTTGCCCCGAAAACTACGTCGAAGGCGAGGGCGAGTGCGGTTGGATAATAGGCACGGGCGCCTTTATGTACGAGATTGAAGGTGTTGGAAAACATACCCACTCAGGTCCCGGTACAGGCGGTATGACTAGTAAAATGTTTTGGGATTACTATGATTTTACCCAAGATGAAGAGATACTTAAAGAGTATACCTATCCTGTAATTCACGGTATGTCAAAGTTCTTGACTAAATGCGTCAAGAATTACGACGGTAGATATCTATGTAGTTATTCGGCGTCACCCGAGCAAATTCTTTCGGGTCAATGGGTGCAACAACACAAACAACAACAGTACTGCCTTACTATAGGTTGTGGTTTTGACCAACAGTTTATTTATGAAAATGCAGTCGATGATTTAAAATGTTCAAAAATTTTAGACGTAACCGACGAAACAACAAAACTTGAAAAAGAACAACTTGATTTTTACGGACCCGTTCAAATCGGTTATAGCGGGCAAATAAAAGAATATGACGAAGAACATTTTTATGGTGAAATAGGCGAGGCAAACCATCGTCATATTTCTCAACTTGTGGCAATAACGCCAGGTAGCACGGTTACACACAGTACGCCTGCGTGGCTTGATGCGGCGCGTTTAACTTTGCAAATGCGTGGCGATAAATCTACGGGTTGGGCATTGGCCCACCGTCTTAACGCTTGGGCGCGAGTAGGGGATGGAAATCACTGTTATCTACTGCTTCAAAATTTGCTTCGTGAGCGCACCTATCCAAATCTTTGGGACGTACATCCACCGTTCCAAATTGACGGTAACTTTGGCGCGACTGCGGGTATGACCGAAATGGTGCTTCAAAGTCACGAAGGATACGTATCTTTACTGCCATCGTTGCCTGATGCTTGGAAAAACGTTTCGTTTAAAGGCCTAAAAGCGCGTGGTAATTTTACCATTGATTGCGATTACAAAGACGGTAAGGTTAATCTTTTAAAGATTAAATCAAATTCTGGCAAAAGATTTATTATGCGTTATGACGGCGTAAAAAACGATACTATAATAAAAGACATAAACGGCAATGCAGTTAACGTTAAAATAAATACGCCGTTTATTGAATTTGATACCGAAATTGGAAACGTTTACACGGTAGAAAATTTAAAATCCGTAAGCACGCGAGTGATTGTTGATAATCTTACTTCCACTTGGCAGAAAAATGGCGTTTATTTGTCTTGGAATTCTCTTGGTAAAAAATGTGCCGTTTATCGCGCTGAAAATAACGATAGTGACTATAAACTTCTTGGTGAAACGGTAGATGATTGGTTTACAGACGAAGATTATAATACCCATAATCGCGGGCGTTTGACCTATAAGGTAATAGTTTGCGACGACGGATACAACGCTTCTGATAACGGCGCACTTACGGTTATGCATCCTGCAAGCGTTTTGGAAGAAGAACGCTACAAACTAAGATTTAAAGTAAATAATAAAATGTTTTAAAACAAAAAATCAGCATCTTACGATGCTGATTTTTTTAACTTAATTTACTGTTCCGCCATCTGCAATTGTTCTAAGATTTTTAATCATTTTGTTATATGCAGAAGAAGTAATTTTGCCCATATCTATTCCGTCTATACGATATTGATATGCCGTTTCACTTACCTTGTAAAACTCAACAACTTTATCTTCGCCCTTGTGGAAGGTAAATCTTATGGTGCAATTGGGTTTGCCTGAAACCTTAACAACCTCAAAATTACTGCATTGAATATTTACAAAATCATTATAATATCCGTAAAATCCTTTTGTAACATTTTTGTCACCTACGCAAGCTGTATATGTACTGCCAGAATCGGAATCTTCTTTATCGTATATATCAAACTTAACCTCACCGTCATTATCGGTAAGTATAAGACCTGTGATATCGTTTATTGAGTTCATAAACAAACTCTTATAGTAAAAGTCTTCCGGCTTGAATGACAAGAAGTCAAACGAAGAAATATACGCTTTGCGAATCATTGTAGCACCGTCATAAACGATAGCGCAGTAAGACTCGTCAACGAGTGCAAACTTAAAGGTTTTTGACTCGCCATTGATTGTCATAGTGATAATAGCGTCGGGGTTATCAAGACCAAACAATTTTAAAGTTTCATCAGTAATATCTAACGCGTAGTTACCATCGATTGCAGTCGTGCTTGAGAACAATGCAACAGGGGACGACAAACTTGTTGAATCCGCATAACGCTTGGTGGGGGTTGTAATTATATAAGGTGTAAGTCCTGCGGTTTCGCTGTCATCGGGATTGTTAATTATTGTAATCATTTCGGGGAATAATTTACCCGAAATTTTAAGTGAATCAAAGTATGCGTAAGAACCGTCTGCTTCTTTGTTAGAAGATGTATCAGACTCAAATACAGTTGCTTCTATCGACGATGTATTAGAAACATCAAGTAAAGAGAACTCGAAATCAGAGAATGCGTCATAACCAACTACGTATACTTTATTGCTACCTTCAACGGTAAAATAATGTCCAAAACCATCGGGAGATTTATCGCCAACGATAAATGTGTATGACTCGTCGGTAGAAACAACCGACACTTTAACGAGTGGCTTTTCAAAACCACATTCTTCAACCTTTTTATCAACTTCAAGAGTTGCGGTCACTTCTGCTGCAGAATTAATAACTGACGATACCTTTGATTCGCTTAGTTTTGAGTGGTCAACACCTTCGATTGTCCAATAGGTGTTGGTTGCGGTGTTGTTTTCGCCTGTGATTATTTTTTGGAGAACAAATTTAAAATCGCCATGCTCATTTTTTACAGTAACGCTATCAAAGGTTTCTGAGTCGGCTTTTATTACCGATATGGTTTCAAAGGTGGATTCAACCTCTTCATCGGTAATTTCGGGGACTAGTTTTATAATGGCAAAAGTTCCACCAACAAGTATTGCAACGGCAAGAAAAGCTGAAATTAATTTTACTGCCATAGAGGAGATTACAAGGTGGGGGAACAGTTTTCCTAAAACAGTTCCTAAAATTACGCCTAAAGCAAAGTTGTTCTTGGGTTTATGTTCTTTTGGTGCCGAAAAAACCGTGCTTTCTTCTTCGTCAATTACCGAAGAAGCGTCCTCGTTGACGTTTTCGTCAACGAGGGGTTGTTCTAATTCGTTTTGCTTTTTTTCGAAAAAATCACTCATCGTGCGTTTCTTCTCCTTATGAATATTACAATACCGGATGCTATTGTCGCGATAGGAATTATAACCATAAAGATAACAATCATAACTTTAACGCTGTTTTCTGTTACTGAACTTGCAAAGCTTTGGTTGGTAATAACCTTGGAAGTAAATACTTTAGATGTATCGTCAACGTGACTTGCGCGGTCGGTACATGCCATAACGATATCTTGATTGTCAAGGTTATCGTATGAAGCCCAGGTTGATTGAACAAACTCTACGCTTGAAAAAGCCATAACGTAACTTGTTAATTTATTGTTGTCTTTATCGTAGTCGCTTTCAACCGATTGAATTACGCAGTCAAATTGTGTTTTGTCGTCATCGGTATAATCAGCCCAGTCTGCAGAGGCACCCTTTGGAGCAACAACTACGTTTTTGCTTGTTAGCATAAGTGACGTTGCTTTTCTTTCGTATGTAGAAGCGTCGCAAGTTTTCATAGGAACATTGTAACCGGAAACTGCAAACGACATAGTAGATGTAATGTCATCATCTTCTAATATAGTGGGGAAAATACCAATGGTAGAAGGTTTTCCTTCTACGTAGTTGGCACTATCTGTTTCAACAACAAGGCCGTCATTTATTTCAATACCCCACTGCTTAAGGAAATCATATAAAACTGGTAGGTCAGGACCTGCAGCATCAGCAAAGAAGATAAGGCCCTTGCCCATCTTTCCATCATTTTCAAGATAGTCGGATATAACGTCAAGTTCGCTACCTATAAAATCAATTGTAGGAGCGCAAATTATAATAGCGTCGTAGTCGCTTGAAATAGACGTAACCATCTTATCGGAAATTTCTGTTATATCATAGTTATTGAGGGTAAGCAATTCTTGATAAGCTTCGGTATAACTATTATTGCTGTGACCTGAAAGTATAGCAACCTTTTTACTGTCGGCGCTTGTTACGTAAGCAATCGCGCTTGTAAGAGCAGTTTCAAGGCGGTTAGCGGTAAGTGTGTATGATATATATCCATATGAAGCATATGAGGAATCTTGAGTAAGCACGTAAATATCTTCAAAAGATAAAACCTTTATACGCTCGTTACCGTTTACTTTGCTTGTTATCAACATATCACCGTAAGTAAGATCGTAATTGGGGTAATTAGCGGTTATTGCCGAAAACTCGGTAGATTGCGGATCAACAAACTTAACGTTAATCTTTTTATTGTATTCGGTATATTTTGAAAGAAGGGTCAAGGTCTGATCAAAATATTCATAAAGAAGATCAAGGTCAGATTGTGAATAATACTCAACACCGATATTTTCTGCAATATATGCCATA
>JAFYQN010000022.1 GCA_017559885.1 Clostridia bacterium | reverse complement strand
ATGGTATGAAAATTACATTTATGGGTGCAGGCAGCACCGTTTTTGCCAGAAACGTTATCGTAATTGGTTGCCAAAATATCAGTAAAGAATTAAAGCCACAAGCGTTTAAAACTTGTGGTTTTTTTGCTTTTATTCCTTGATTATTTAGAATATATATGATATATTCTAATTGGAACGCATTTCCATATTTTTTAAGGGAGGTTATATATTATGACCGATTTCGAATTAAACGTAAAAGAAGAAGGTTTTTACAAAGGTGAACCCTGTGATGATTTTAAAATTCATCTTGAAAATTACCACCCCGGTGTGCCCGGTTATTCGGTAGCTTATAAGTACTACATTGTATTTAAGGGTGAACGTATTAGTCCACGCGGTTGTAACATTCGCGCCGACTACCCCGATGTTTTCTTTAAAGCGGATGAAATCATCATTCCCGATGCAACTCGTCAAATGGGCGGTTGGATGACTGTTGACCTTCACTGCGCACTCGACCCCGACTATACCGCTAAATTAAAAATCAAACTTCGTAAATACGAAATGACACTCGAAGATAATTTTGAAACATATAATAAAGACCTTTGGACCCCCCGTTTCGACGGCGCAAAGGTAGCTATGGCATACACCAAGGTTAAGGACAACTACGTTCGCGACGGCAAACTTTGCCTCGACTTTGAGAAGCACGATGAACCTGTTATAAGAAACGGTGTTGAGTGCTACTATTCCGATGCAGGTCTTACCACAAAAGGCGCTTTCTCTCAAAAATACGGTTGTTTTGCTTCAAGCATTCAAGTTCCACCCTGTCCTACAGGTATCTTTACTGCTTTTTGGCTACTCCCTGAAGGCAAATACCAAGAGGATTATTTCTTTAAACGTACCGATACAGGCGATGATTTTCACGGTTGCAGTGAAATAGACATTATGGAAATCTTTTGTCACCCTGCAACACGCGGCAGCGCTCACACCGAACATTATTGGGAACCAAACTGGGACCGCGCAACACAAGGCATTACCAAAAGCTCACTCGGTTACGACTACACAATCCCCGGTTACAAGGATGGTCAATATATCGAGTATGCTTGTGTTTGGAACGAATACGCGCTTTACTACTATGTAAACGGCGTTCTTGCAAAGGTTAACGACAAGATTGCTCCCGTTGAAGAAGTGTTCCCTGCTTACATCCTTTATACATGTTATATAGGACCCGAAGGCAGCGGCGCTTTCTGGGGCGAAGTTAAAGACAAAGACCTACCGCAAGCTATGAAGGTTGACTGGCTTCGAGTTTATAAATAATAAGCCGTCATTGCGAGCGACTTTGTCGCGTGGCAATCCGTTCTTTATGTTAGGAGATTATATTATGACTGATTTCGAATTAAACGTAATTGAAGAAGGTTTTTACAAAGGTGAACCATGTGATGATTTTAAGATTCATATTGAAAACTATCATCCAGGCGTACCCGGTTACTCGGTAGCGTACAAGTACTACATTGTATTTAAGGGCGAACGCATTAGCGCGCGCGGTTGCAATATTCGCGCAGACTACCCCGACGTGTATTTTAAAGCCGATGAATTTATTATTCCCGACGCTACTCGTCAAATGGGCGGTTGGATGACGATTGACCTTCATTGCGCCGAGGACCCCGACTATACTGCAAAATTAAAAATAAAACTTCGTAAATACGAAATAACACTTGAAGACAACTTTGAAACATTCAACACTGATATTTGGAATGCCCTTTCCGGCGCAACAAAAAAGCCAGAGGCATTTAGACTTGCTAAAGAAAACTACATTCGCGACGGTAAATTGTGCCTCGATTTCGAAAAACACGATACTCCCACCATTCGTAATGGTGTAGAATGTTATTACTCTGATGCAGGTGTTAGTACAAAAGATAAATTTTCTCAAAAATATGGTTGCTTTAGCACCCGTATGCGAGTACCCAAAACACCTACAGGTATCTTTTCGGCATTTTGGCTAATGCCACAGGGCAGATATCGTGAGGATTATTTCTTTAAACGCACCGATACGGGTGATGAGTTCCACGGCTGTAGCGAAATAGATATTATGGAAATTTTCCACCACCCTGCAACACGCGGCTCAGCCCATACCGAGCATTATTGGGAACCTAATTGGGACCCAAACACACAACCAATTACCAAAAGTTCACTTGGTATGGATTATACCATCCCTGGCTACAAAGACGGCGAATATCAAGAATATGCCTGTGTTTGGAATGAATACGCGCTTTACTATTATGTAAATGGTGTGCTTGTAAAGGTAAATGATAAGATTGCTCCTGTTGAAGATGTCTTCTCCGCATATATACTATACACTTGTTATATAGGACCTAAAGGTAGCGGCGCTTTTTGGGGCGAAGTTGACGACAAAGATTTGCCACAATCAATGATGGTTGACTGGCTTCGAGTTTATAAATAATAAGCCGTCATTGCGAGCGACTTTGTCGCGTGGCAATCCGTTCTTTATGTTAGGAGATTATATTATGACCGATTTTGAATTAAACGTAATTGAAGAAGGTTTTTATAAAGGCGAACCTTGCGATGATTTTAAAATTCATCTTGTTAAATATCACCCAGGTGTTCCCGGCTTTACACTAAAATACAACTATGAAATAATCTACAAGGGCGAGCGTATCAGCGCACGCGGATGCGGTATCAAGGCCGATAATCCTGAAGTATATATCAAGGCCGATGAAATTCTCATCCCAGACCGTGTTCGCAAACTTGGCGGCACACTTACAATTTCACTTTTCTGCGCTCAAGACCCTGACTACACCGCAACTCTTAAAATCAAGATGCGTAAATATGAGTTAACCCTTGAGGATAACTTTGAAACATATAACAAAGACTTGTGGAACGCTCGTTCAGCCGGCGCAAAGGTGCCTATGGCATTTACCGAACCTCTTGACAACTACGTTCGTGATAATCATCTTTGCCTTGATTTCAAAAAGCACGAAACCCCAACCATTCGCAACGGCGTGGAGTGTTACTACTCTGATGCAGGCGTTGATACCAAAGGCAAATTCTCTCAGACCTATGGTTGTTTCTCTACCCGTATGAAATTGCCTGAGGCTCCAAAGGGTATCTTCTCGGCTTTTTGGCTTGTTCCGGAAGGCGTTTACCAAGAGGACTATTTCTTTAAGCGCACCGATACAGGCGATGAGTTCCACGGTTGTAGTGAAATTGATATTATGGAAGTTTTCCACGATGCCGACACACTAGGCTCTGCCCACACCGAGCACTATTGGGAACCAAACTGGGACCGCGCTACACAGGGCATTACAAAGAGTTCGCTAGACAACTTCTACACAATCCCAGGCTTTAAATATGACAAGTATTACGAGTTTGCATGTGTTTGGAATGAATACGGTATCTACTACTACGTAGATGGTGAGCTTGTAAGAGATAATCCTAACATTGCTCCTGTTGAAAACGTGCATCCTGCATTTATTCTTTATACCTGCTATATCGGACCAAAAGGTAGCGGCGCGCGTTTTGGCGAGGTTGAAGACGAACTTCTTCCAAAGACACTTCTTATCGACTGGCTCAAGGTTTACAAATAATGTTGCCTTCTCCTTGAGGAGAAGGTGTCACGCAAGTGACGGATGAGGTGTATTTTTAGATACATTTTAATAAGGAGACTTTTTTATGACTGATTACGAATTAAATGTAAAGGTTGAGTCATTTTGCGGCGATACACCCTGCGACGATATGCAAATCCATCTAAATACATACCACCCAGGTATTCCCGGTTACGCTCTAAAGTATAACTACTTCGTAACCTTTAAGGGTGAAAAACTTAAATTTCAGGAATATGACGTAGACTTTAATCTTCCTATGGTTTGGATTATTGATGAACTTATCGTAATTCCTGATGAAATTCGTCAACGTGGCGAAACCTTAAAAATCACCGTTACCCACAAAGAGCACAAGGAATACTCATCTACCATATATATCAAAATGCGTAAGTACGAACTTACCCTCGAAGACAATTTTGATACATATAACACCGATTTGTGGGAAGGTATGCCATACGGCGCTAAAACACCGCTTGCAATTACCCCTGTTCAAGACAACTATGTTAAAAATGGTCAACTTTGCCTAGAACTCAAAAAACTCTCAGAGCCGCTTGTTCACGAGGGTAAAGAATATTGGTACACCGATTCAGGTGTTAGAACCAAAGGCAAGTTTTCTCAAACCTATGGTTGCTTTACTGCAAAGTGCAAGCATCCAAGCTATCGCAAGGGTTTGTTTACTGCGTTTTGGCTTATGCCTGAGGGTAAATACTGCGACGAGTATTTCTTTAAGCGCACCGATACAGGCGACGATTTCCACGGTTGTAGTGAAATCGATATTATGGAAATATTCTGCCACCCCGATACGTTGGGCAGCGCCCACACCGAGCATTACTGGGAACCTGGTTGGGACTGGGATACACAAGGCATTACCAAGAGTTCACTTGGCGAGCACTACATAATCCCCGGCTTTAAATACGGCGAATACCAAGAATATTCTTGTGTTTGGAACGAGTACGCTATTTACTACTACGTAAACGGTGAACTCGCAAAAGTAAATCCAAACATTGCCCCTGTTGATGACGTAAAGGCGGCGTATATCAAGTTTACTTGCTACATAGCACCGGAAGGCAGTGGCAGACATTGGGGCGACGTCCCCGACGAACTCCTCCCCCAAGAATTTGTAATAGATTGGTTAAGAGTGTATAAATAAATATTTTAACCCCCTCAAGTCAAAATTGACTTGAGGGGGTTATTCGTGTGCGAAGCACACT
>JAFYQN010000176.1 GCA_017559885.1 Clostridia bacterium | reverse complement strand
TTTCTCGGGTACCATAAAGGACAATTTACGTTGGGGTAATGAAAACGCTACCGACCAAGAAATGATAGAAGCGTGCCGTCTTGCGCAGGCAGACGAGTTTATAAACAGTTTCCCCGATGGTTATGATACCTACATCGAGCAAGGTGGTACAAACGTATCGGGCGGTCAAAAACAACGACTTTGTATTGCGCGCGCGCTTCTTAAAAAACCTAAGATTTTAATTCTTGACGACTCTACAAGCGCGGTTGATATGAAAACCGACGCATTTATAAGAGCAGGATTTAAAGAATTTATACCCGAGACTACCAAGATTATTATCGCGCAACGCGTAGCATCGGTTATGGATGCCGATATGATAATCGTTATGGAAAACGGTACCGTTTCGGCAGTTGGCAACCACGACCAGCTTATGCAAAACAGTGAAATTTATCGTGAGGTTTACGAACAACAAACAAACGGAGGTGATTTTGATGAGTAGAGGCCCAATGCCCGGCGGTCGCAATATGCCGCGCGGACCAAAAGGGAAATTTAACCCCAAAACTTTTGGTCGTATTATAAAAATGCTCTTCAAATTCTATCCCGTTATGATGCCTGTTACAATCTTGTGTATTTTGTTCTCCGCGGTTACAGGCGCAATGCCTGCAATATTTCAAAAGATGGTTTTTGAAGATATAGGAAATTTTGTAAGTACAGGCGATTGGGAACTTGCCAAGCGAACTATTTTGCCTAAAATATTTATTCTTATCGCTCTGTATATTGTTTCTATAATTTCGATAACGCTATACAATCAATTAATGGTATTTATTACGCAAGGTTTTCTTAATAAAATGCGTTGTCATATGTTTGAAACAATGCAAAAACTACCTATTAAATACTTTGACCAAAATAAACACGGCGATATTATGAGTCATTACACCAACGATATCGATACTATGCGCGAGCTTATTTCTCGATCGTTGCCGTCACTTTTACAGGCAATTGTTGTCGTTAGTTGTGTGTTGGGCATTATGCTTTACTACAGTTTTTGGATGACACTCGTCGTGCTTGTAGGCGTAATTTTAATGGCGGTTTTCTCTAAAAAAGTTGGCGGCGGTTCGGCAAAATACTTTATGCGTCAGCAAAAGGCGATTGGTAAAGCCGAAGGTTTTGTCCAAGAAATGATGAGCGGTCAAAAGGTTATTAAGGTTTTTTGTCACGAAAAGGAATGCAACGATCAATTTGACAAGGTAAATGAAGAACTTTTTAACGACAGTTACCGCGCGCACGCTTACGCTAACTGCTTAGGTCCGATAATCGGTAATATGGGTAACATACTTTACGTTGTTGTTACAACGGTTGGCGGTTTAATAATTTTATCGGGAATTCCCAACTACTCTATTAGTACTCTTATAAGCTGCTTTGGAACTGTAATTGCTGAAATAGGTGACAAACTTAATGTTGCTTTAACATCGGGCGGCATAAAGGTTTTAGCCGACCTTCCTGATTTATTGGTTAATGCTTTAGCGACTTGTAGTATTGGCGGATTAAGTATAGCTGTTATGGTTCCTTTCCTTAATATGTCACGCCAGTTTACAGGTAATATAAATCAAGTAACTCAACAAATAAATACTGTAGTTATGGCGCTTGCGGGCGCAGATCGTGTGTTTAATCTTATTGACCAAAAGGCAGAGGATGACAACGGTTACGTAACGCTTGTTAACTGCAACGTTGATGATGAAGGCAATATTATCGAAACCAACGAGCGTACAGGTCGTTGGGCATGGAAACATCCGCATAGCGACGGTACCTTAACGTATACTTTACTTCAAGGTGACGTTACTATGACAAACGTTGACTTTGGTTATGAAGAAGACAAATTGGTATTGCACGACGTATCGGTTTATGCGCGTCCCGGTCAAAAGGTTGCGTTTGTTGGCGCTACGGGCGCAGGTAAAACAACAATTACCAATCTTATAAATCGTTTTTATGATATTGAAGACGGCAAAATCCGTTATGATGGCATAAATATTAACAAAATCAAAAAATCCGATTTGCGCCGTTCACTTGGCATAGTGCTTCAGGAAACTAACCTCTTTACAGGTACCGTTATGGAAAATATCCGTTACGGTCGACTTGACGCAACCGATGAAGAGTGTATTGAAGCGGCGCGACTTTCGGGCGCGGATGATTTTATAACACGCTTACCAAAGGGTTATCAAACAGAGCTTTCAAACAACGGTTCAAACCTTTCTCAAGGTCAAAGACAGTTAATTGCAATCGCTCGCGCGGCGGTTGCCGACCCACCTGTTATGATACTTGACGAGGCAACTTCATCAATCGATACCCGTACCGAATTAATTGTGCAACGCGGTATGGATAAACTTATGGAGGGTAGAACGGTATTTGTTATTGCTCACAGACTTTCTACCATTATGAACTCCGATGTAATAATGGTGCTTGATAAAGGCAAAATTATCGAGCGCGGCTCTCACGAGGATTTGATTGCGCAAAAAGGAACCTATTATCAACTTTATACAGGTTCGTTTGAATCAGAATAAAAAAGGGGGATATTGAGTGGAAACTCAATATCCCTTTTTATGTGGTTTTGTCGCGTATATTTTACTTGTAATTTTGTCAATAATGTTATATAATAAACTAAATATATTTAGATTGGGGTGTTAGTGCTTGCTATTTGAATTTATGAGTGGTCAACTTACTTTGTCTGAAGCAATAATAAGCTTTGCATCATGTATAGTTGTTATTTTTATAACGTTACCCATACATGAGTGGGCGCACGGTTTTTTATCTACGTGTCTTGGCGACCCCACACCTCGTTATCAGGGTAGACTAACGCTTAATCCATTGGCGCATATTGACTGGTTAGGCGCTTTGGCAATATTGACTTGTGGTATAGGTTGGGCAAAACCTGTTCAGGTTAACGCGCGTTATTATAAAAGTCCCAAATGGGGTATGGCGCTCGTAGCATTGGCTGGTCCCATATCTAACATTTTGACTGCTTTTGTTGCATATTTTTTATATTACTTAATTTGGGTGGTAATGTCACTTACAGGTATTTTACAAAATGATCTCATTTGGCATACCTTAATCTTTATGTTTTTTAATGTAATTGCTTATATTAGTGTTAGTCTTGCAGTATTTAATCTTATACCCATACCACCATTCGACGGTTCGAGAATACTGTTTACTCTTTTACCACAAAAATATTATTTTAAAATAATGCAATATGAACGATATATTTTTATGGGTTTTTTCCTTTTCCTTATCGTAGACAATTGGCTTGAAAGAAATTACAGTTTTAGCTTTTTATCCCTTATATTAGATCCAATTATTGACTTTGTTTTATATTGTATTAGTAATTTGGCATTTTTGCCGTTTAAATTGTTACTTGGAGTGTTAACCTAATGGAACAGACTGCAACTTTGTCTTATAAAGTTGAAAATTTTGAAGGCCCGCTTGACTTGCTATTACAACTCATAGCGCGCAACAAACTTAATATTTACGATATTCAACTGTCTGTTCTTATTGAACAATATCTTGAGCAGATGGAACAGTTTCGTTTGCAAGAGATGGAGGTTTCGAGCGAGTTTTTAGAGATGGCATCACGCCTTATCTATATGAAAACCGTAAGTTTGCTACCAAAACACGATGAAATCGTGCGACTTAAAGAAGAACTTACAGGCGAACTGCTTGAGTATCAACTTTGTCGTGAAATGGCAGGGAAATTGTCTACAATGACAGGCGGATTTGACCGTTTTGTACGCGTTCCTACCGAGTATGATTTTGACAAGACCTATGAACTTGTGCACAGCAGCGACGTTATGTATCAGTATTATTTAGCGGCAGTCGGTCGTGGTCAACGACGCCTACCGCCAAACGTTGCGCCGTTTACAAAAATAGTGGCAAAGAAAATTGTTTCGGTATCAACCAAAATAGTTTTTGTAATAAGAAAACTTGTTACGGGCGGTTCAAGTAAATTAAGCTCGCTTTACCAATCGGCAAACAGTCGCTCGGAACTTGTTGCTACATTTCTTGCCGTGCTTGAACTTTGCAAAGCAAACCGTGTAGAAATAAGCGGTGATACGGCAGAAGATGCAGAAATTAAGATTATTAAGGGGCATAAAAGAGGATGAATAAACAACAAACAATAGCGGCTTTAGAGGCAGTTTTATTTGCTTCGGGCGACCCTATAAGTATTGATCGACTTTCTCAAACTTTTGAAATAAAACCTGAAGAAGTTGAGAAATATATAAATGAACTTGAAAAAAAGTACGAAGATTCTAAAAGCGGTTTTTATGTTGTACGACTCGAAAATACGTATCAACTCATAACTCGCGAGGAATTTGCCCCATATATTAAAAAAGCGTTTGATATAAAACGCCGTACGCCTCTTTCTCCTGCGGCGCTTGAGGTTCTTGCAGTTATTGCGTATAACCAACCCGTAACCCGCGCTTTTATAGAACAGGTGCGTGGTGTTGACTGTTCGGGTGTTGTTACCACCTTGGTTGAAAAAGGTCTTATCGAAGAACGCGGTCGTCTTGAACTACCCGGTAGACCGCTACTATATGGAACAACAAAGGTGTTTTTAAGAAGTTTTGGGCTTAACGATTTGGGTGATTTACCACCACTTCCAAAGGACAATCCCACACTTGATGACGTTGGCGAACAACTTGAAATCACCGAAGAAATAAATACTGAGGAAGTATCTTAGTGGAAATATTTTTTATTGTCTTGGGCGCAATAATTTTGTTTTTTGGTATTTTACTTATCTTGCCCGTAAAATTTTATTTTGTTTACGATAATGAATTCACGTTTAAGGTTAAATATTTGTTTTTTACATTGCTTGACAGTGAAGATGAAGACGAGCAAACAAAAGGTATTATAAAAAAAGGGCAGGATGCAATTTTACCCACAAACAAAGAAACTATTAAAAGCACCTACAAGCAAAAAGGTATTACAGGCGCAATAAAATATTACAGCAACGTGTTGTATCTTATTTTAAAAAAATTGCGCTGGTTTATAAAATTTATCAAAATCAGAAAATTTGTATTTGATTTAAGCGTTGCATCCGACGATGCTGCCGACACAGCTATAGAATATGGCGAGGTGTGTTGTGTGGTATATCCGATAATTTCGTTTATTAAGACAAATACTAATTTTAAATTTAAAACAGATAATATAAACATAAGACCTGATTTTGATAACAAAACTTCAAAACTAAAAGCGTCGGTTTTAGTAAAAGCAAAACTTGTTATTTGTTTGATTGCTATTGCGGGACTGCTTTGGGACTATACAAAAAAACAACGTAAGGAAAGTGAAAAAAATGAGCGAAAATAGTATTAAAACCGTAATGGATACTACTATGGATAAACTTCGCGCCATGGTAGATGCCGATACAGTTATTGGTAACCCAATTGTTGTTGACAAGGTTACTCTTATTCCTGTATCTCGCATTTCGTTTGGTCTTGCTACAGGCGGTAGCGATTTTCCGAGCAAGCACGGACAAGAACTTTTTGGCGGCGGTGGTGGCGCAGGTGTTAGCGTTCAACCGATAGCGTTTATTTGCATAAACGGCGAAAACGTTCATATGATGCCTGTTTATAACGAACTTACAACTGCTGACAAGGCAATTAATATGATACCTGAATTTGTAGATAAACTTAAAAGTCTTTTCGAAAAAAGAACCGAGATACCGTTAGAGAATAAATAGAATAATGTTTATAACTGCACTCATAAAATTTACAATGAAATAACTATTGTAGATATTATGGGTGAAGTTTTGTGAAAAGAATAATCGTTTCTTTGCTTTGCATAGTTGCATTTTTAAATACACTTACCGTTTCGGCGTATAATATATCGGCTCGAGCCGCCGTTGTTATTAACGGTGACACGGGCGAAATATTATATTCGCAAAACTGTGACCAAAGATTGCCTATGGCAAGCACCACAAAAATTATGACTGCGTTGTTGCTTTGTGAACTTGGCGTCGACTTGACAAAAGAGATTGTCACAACGCGTGAAATGGTTACGGTTGAGGGGTCTTCTATGGGATTGCAGGTAGGGGATACCGTTTCGTATCACGACCTACTTTACGGTATGATGTTGGCATCGGGTAATGATGCGGCAAACACTACGGCAATAGCGCTTGGCGGCAGTGTAAGTAAGTTTGTCGACATTATGAATGAGCGCGCTAAAACAATGGGACTAAAAGATACGCATTTTGTAACGCCGTCAGGTCTTGATGCCGAAGAACATTATACCACCGCGTATGAGTTGGCGCTTATTGCAAAAGAGGCATTATCTAACGAAAATTTTGCGCAGGCGGCATCGTCGCAGTCGGCTCGACTTTGTTACGGTAATCCTCCGTATTATCGTACGCTTACAAACCATAACAAACTGCTTAAAATGTATGATGAC
>JAFYQN010000175.1 GCA_017559885.1 Clostridia bacterium | reverse complement strand
GCAAGCGTGCGGAAAATTTGCATAACCTGTTCTTGATACACGATGCATCCGTAGGTAACATTAAGTATGGGCTCAAGAAGTGGAGTATCATATTTAATATCTTGTGGATTGTGTCGGTTGTTTATATAGCGCGGTATCGAATCCATTGGTCCCGGACGGTAAAGCGAAATAATAGCGATTAGGTCTTCAAGCGTTTGAGGACGGAATTTTCGCATAACGTTTTTCATGCCGTCCGACTCAAATTGAAATACGCCGTCGGTAAATCCCTCGCCCATCATTTTAAATGTATCGGGGTCATCAATCGGAATATTATCAACACAAAAATCCGGATTTTGTTTTCTTACCTCTTTTTCGGTATCGGCAATAACCGTTAAGTTGCGAAGCCCTAAAAAGTCCATTTTGAGCAGGCCAAGTTCATCAAGCGTGGTCATTGGATACTGCGTTACAACCGATTCGTCGTTAAGCGCTAACGGCACGTAATCGCTAACGGGTCTATCAGATATAACAACGCCTGCCGCATGAGTAGACGCGTGACGTGGCATACCCTCGACCTTGATTGCCATATCGATAAGGTCTTTTATAAGCATATCGCCATCATATAAATTTTTAAGTTCTTTAGAAACTTCTAACGCGTGAGAAAGCGTCATACCAACCGATTGTGGTATAAGTTTTGCCGTTTTGTCACAGGTTGCGTACGGTATATCCATAGCGCGACCAACGTCTCGTACTGCGGCGCGAGCCGCCATTGTACCAAAAGTTACTATTTGCGCTACGTGGTCTGCGCCGTATTTTTCTATAACGTAATCGATAACCTTTTGACGATTAACATAACAAAAGTCAACGTCAAAATCGGGCATAGATACGCGTTCGGGGTTTAAAAATCTTTCAAAAAGAAGATTGTATTTTATTGGGTCAACACCTGTAATACCAATACAGTATGCCGCTATACTTCCCGCGCCCGAACCACGACCCGGACCTACGGGTATGCCGTGACTTTTTGCATAGTTTATAAAATCCCATACTATAAGGTAATAATCAACGTAACCCATACTGTTTATAACAGATAGTTCATATTCAAGTCGGTCTACAACCTCTTTTGATGGGTTTTGTCCGTAATTTTTATAAAGACCCTCGTAACACTTATTACGGAAATATTCATAATGGTCTTGACCATTTGTGTCAAAAAACGGAAGTTTAATTTTGCCAAATTCAAATTCCACGTTGCAACGGTCGGCAATTTTTTGCGTATTTGAAACTGCCTCGGGCATATCGGGAAATGCGGCAAGCATCTCTTGTTCGGTTTTTAAATAAAATTCCTCAGTTTTAAATTCAAGGGTGTTTTTATCGCCGATTTTTGTGCCCGTTTGTATGCAAAGCAAAACCTTGTGCATAAAACTATCATCTTTACACGGATAATGAACGTCATTGGTAGCGACAAGCGGAATGCCCGTTTCGTTTGACAGTTTTTGAAGATATGCGTTTACCTGTTGTTGCTCGGATATGCCGTGGTTTTGCACCTCTAAAAAGAAGTTGTTTTCGCCAAAAGTGTTTTTATACCAAAGCGCAGTTTCCATTGCCTTGTCATAGTTGCCGTCCATAATGGCGCGCGGAATTTCGCCTGCAAGACAGGCGGATAAAGCGATTATTCCCTTATTATACTTTTTCAGCAACTCGCGGTCCACACGGGGTTTAGAGTAAAATCCGTCGGTAAAACCCAAAGATACAAGTTTTATAAGGTTTTGATAACCCTCGTTATTTTCACAAAGCAACACCAAATGACTATAATTGCCATCGGGACGTTTTTGTTTGTCAAAACGACTGCCAGGGGCTACGTAAACTTCGCAGCCGATAATTGGTTTTATACCTTTTTTCTTTGCCGCTTTATAAAATTCAACAGCGCCGTACATAACGCCGTGGTCGGTAATAGCAACCGCAGTTTGTCCATGCGCTGCCACCGTTTCAACAAGTTTGTTTATACGGCAACAGCCGTCAAGCAAACTGTATTCTGTATGCAGATGTAAATGCGTAAAGCCCATGCCGTATCAACTCCTTATCTTGAAATTATGTCTTCGTATATCTCTATTATTCTTTTAAGTCGGTGGTTAATTCCCGAAACGGTTATCGGCTCGCTTGAATTTTTGCAAAGTTCTTTAAGCGATGCTTCGGGATATTTAAGTCGTAAATTTGCAACCGATATTAACTCTTCGGGTAAAGAAGAAAGCATTTCTCTTTTTATAAGATATTCAATAGCTTTTCTTTGTCGCATAGACGCTTCTATGGTTTTATTAATGTTTGCGCCGTCACAATTAAAAACTCGGTTGGTCTTATTGTTGACCTCTTTTATCATAGTGGTTTCTATAAGTTCAAGACTTCTTGCCGACGCGCCCATAAGCGCAAGTAAATTTATTATCATCTCGCTGCGTTTTATATATACCACAAAACCTTTTCCGCGAGTTGAAATATTTGCCGCTACCTCGTGACGCGCTAATATGTCGCGCAGTTCATACGCCAAACTTTCATTTTTTACGGGAAAATCTACCCTGTAACTTTTTTCGGGGTCACTCATTTGACCACACGCCAAAAATGCGCCTCGCACAAAAGCCGCCTCGCAACAAGAACGGTTAAAAAATTCGTGACTGATTTTACCGTCAACCATGCCAAAGTCAACCGATGCCAAAATTTTTAATCGGTCAATCTCGTCGTATACTTCGGCGCGATAGGTTGTGTTTTTGCTTTCGCCCTTAGTTATCTTAACCTCGGCATCATAGTTCTTTTTTATAAGCGAACTATAAAGCTTGGTAACCGCTAAATTTTCGCTTTGCATAGATATTTTTTTAG
>JAFYQN010000174.1 GCA_017559885.1 Clostridia bacterium | reverse complement strand
ATATGCTGTTGAAGACTATGCTATTTGCTTCCAAAAGGGTAGCACCTTAAAGGCAGAAGTTGATGCAGCTCTTAAAGAACTTATTGATGATGGTTCTGTTAAGAAAATTATCGATAAATACATCAATAATTCTGGCGAAGAACTTGTTGGTGTTCCAGTAAATCCAGAAAACACTGATAAACCTGACCTTGTAATGGCTACCAATGCAGAATTCCCTCCATACGAATATATCGATGGCGATAAATACTTTGGTATCGACGTTGAAGTGGCAAAAATCATTGCTGACAAGCTTGGCTATGATCTTATTATAGAAAACGTTGCTTTCGACTCTATCATTCCTGGTGTTCAAACTGGTAAGTATGATATGGGTATGGCAGGCATGACCGTTACCGAAGATAGACTTTTAGAGGTTGATTTCTCATCAACATATGCAACTGGTATTCAGGTTGTAATTGTTAAAGCAGAAGGTGGAAAAATTAACACAATTGAGGATTTGGATCCTTACTATCTTCCTGCTGAATAATTAATTTTCGCACACATATTTCAGGGCGGATAATTCCGCCCTGTTTTTTGCGGTATATTTTGTATTTTTACCACACTAGAAAGGAGAAATTACGTGAACTATTTTATTGACTTATGGAACTCTTTTTATCACGTTATGATAGAAGGTAATCGTTATAACTTTATGATTAGTGGTTTGAAAAACACCTTTATAATCACTTTTGGTGCGTTAGCCATAGGTGTAGTTATTGGTATAATTGTTGCAGCAATTCGTACTTCATTTGACAAAAACAAAGAATCGCTTCGCACACGAAAAGGATTTGGATATTTTTCACTCTCATTTTTAAATAGCGTTTGTAAAATTTACCTTACTATAGCCCGCGGCACACCTGTTGTTGTTCAGTTGATGATTTCATACTTTATTATTTTTGCTTCAGCTGATGATGGTGTTCCAGTAGCAATATTTGCCTTCGGTATTAATTCTGGAGCTTATGTTGCAGAAATTTTCCGTTCAGGCATTATGTCTGTTGATAATGGCCAGTTTGAAGCTGGACGCAGTCTTGGATTTAACTATTTGCAAACAATGTGGCATATAGTAATTCCACAAATGTTTAAAGTAGTACTACCGACCCTTTGTAATGAATTTATTGCTTTGCTAAAAGAAACTTCTGTTGCCGGTTATGTTGGCGTTATTGATTTGACAAAGGCCGGCAACACTATAGCAGGCAGAACTTTTTCTTATTTTATACCATTGCTTTCTGTAGCCGCAATATATTTGATTTTAGTTATGATATTGACATGGCTTGTTAGTTTGCTAGAAAGGAGGTTACGTAAGAGTGACCACTAAAAATGCTTTAATAAGAGTAGAAAACCTAGTTAAAAACTTTGGAGAAATCGAAGTTCTGAAAGGTATAAACTCTGAAATCACAAGAGGTGAAGTTGTGGTTATTATCGGTGCATCCGGCTCCGGTAAATCAACATTTTTACGTTGCCTTAATCTCCTTGAATACCCAACTGACGGTAATATTTTCTTCAACGATGTAAATATAACAGACCCTAAAACAGATATAAACCTTCATCGTCAAAAAATGGGGATGGTTTTCCAACAGTTTAACCTCTTCCCTCACATGACCATACTTAAAAATATGACTCTCGCGCCTGTAAAATTACTCAAAATGAGCAAGCAAGACGCAGAAAAAAAAGCAATGGCATTGCTACAAAAGGTAGGTCTTGCAGACAGAGCAAATGCATATCCGTCACAATTATCCGGCGGTCAAAAACAACGTGTAGCTATTGTGCGAGCTCTTTGTATGGATCCTGAAGTAATGCTCTTTGACGAACCAACAAGTGCGCTTGACCCAGAAATGGTTGGCGAAGTACTTGGCGTTATTAAGGACCTTGCCGCAAGCGGTATGACAATGGCAATCGTTACACACGAGATGGGATTTGCTCGCGAAGTTGCTGATAGAGTAATCTTTATAGATGAGGGTGTAATAGCAGAAGAAGGCTCTCCTGAAGAGATTTTTGGCAATCCTAAATGCCCAAGACTTCAAGAGTTTTTAAGTAAAGTTTTATAATATTATAGCAAAAACCTCTGCGAAGATAATTTCGCAGAGGTTTTTTTGTTTATTTAAAAATATCATTTAAGAAAATATTAAACATTATTTTTGCAACTTCGCATCTTTGCGCATTGCCTTGAGGTACTATTGTAGTAGCAGTTTTACCACTAATTACACCCTTTTCTATAGCCCAAAGAATTGGTTGTTTCGCAAAAGCAGATACATTTTTATAGTCTTTATACTGACCTGCTACCAATGTTTCGCGGTCATTTGCATAACTTGAGTCGTAACCTTTGTAGACTGCGTATCTGTAAAGGAAGGTTACAAGTTGTTCACGCGTTACCTTATCGCCTACGCCAAACTTACCGTTGTTGTAGCCGGTTACTATTCCTTTTTCAGAGCCCCAGTTAACAGCCGCTTCAAAGTAACTGTTTTCGGGAACATCGGGAAAAGCGCTCTTTTTTGCGCCGTATGTGTCAAGGTCTACACCATCAAGACGTGCAAGCATAACAAGGAAGTCTTGGCGTTGTATTGAATCGCTTGTACCAAACTTACCGTTTGAATAACCACTCATAATGCCTGCGCCTACTGCATAGGTTACAGAATCGTTGTACCAATCACTTGCAGAAGTATCTGGGAAAATGGTGTCGGCAACCTTTACGGGTACACAGCTTGAAAACTCTACTTGTACAATTGATACTACTGTATAGGTAAGACCTACCACAAGAGGACATCCGCCTTTTGCCTCGTTATATTTCACTTCGTTTCCGTTTTTGTCTAAAACAATAGCCAATGGACCTTCAATGCCGTCTAGTATGCTTGAATCAACATTGAGACCGAGACCTAGTGCAATTTTATAAACACCTGTTTTATCTACTGTGATTTTCCACTCGCGATCAGGCACTTCGCGTACATCTCCGCAAATGTTGCAAGTCTCGTCATACATATCGTCATATACGTGGTTTGCTGGTACCCAACCGCAAACAGTACAACCATTTAGACAACTGCCTTCGTAATTATGCTCGTTTGGTTCACACAAATCATAGTGCCAATTAGCATTTAATAACGTATCGTTATATAATTCTATAGTAATATTGTTTTTATCCGCTTCATTACCTGTATACCATACGTCTTCTAAATTGTCGCAGTCATTGAACGCGTAACTTTTTATCATTTCGATGTTTCTTGTAAGTTGCAACATAGTAAGTGTGGTACAACCATCAAAAGCGCTATTGCCGATTATTTTTATATTGTCGGGAATTACTATTTTGGTAATTGACGTACAACCGTAAAACATTTGCTTTGATATGGTATCTAAACCGCTACCTATTGTAACGTCGGCAAGATTTGAACAATTGAAAAATACGCCCTCGCCAATAGTTGTTACACTATCGGGAATTTCTATCGAATCAAGCGATTCGCATCCGTCGAATGCCAAACCGCCGATTGAAACTACGTTTTGCGGTATGTTAATACTTTGGAGCGTTTTACAATTAGCAAAAGCAATTTCGCCGATTGACTCAACTGCATCGGGAATATTAACGTTTTCAAGTTTAACGCAGTCAGAGAATACGCCATTGTTTATAGAGTCGATATCTTCGGGCAATGTAACGTCTTTTAAATTTTCACAAAGGGCAAACGCGCCGTCGCCAATACTTGTAACTGAATCAGGCACAACAATCTCGGTTATGCTTTTACACTCGTAAAAAGCCCTATCGCCAATTGCTACAACTTCATAGCCATCTAATTCATCGGGAATTATTACCTTGCCGCTTGTTTGTTTGTCAACGGCGGTAATAATCGCCTTATTATCGTTTATTTCATAGGTGTAACCGTCACTTGTTAATGCGCTTACAGTAATCGCAAGAGCGCCTAACGGAAGAGATAACGCTATAATAACTATTGAAAGTAAAACAGATATAATCTTTTTCATATAAACTCCTAAATTAAAAATCTTTTGGCATTTCGAGTTCGCTAAAGTTTTCGAAAAACTCTTTTAGTTCATTTTTCATAATTTCTATGCCGCCTAAATTATTGCTTTCAAAATTCATCGGCATTACGGGGTCGTGAACGCTAAGACGAAGCAAGAACCAACCATTTGGTGTAGAAACGCGAATACCCTCACGGTTATCGTCGGCAATAACGTAGCCGTCTTGACCTGCGGCAAATTGTTCTAATTCGGCAATTACCTTTTCGCCGTAAGTACGAAAATCTTTTGTAAGTATATTAAAGCGATATTCGGCTTCTTCAACAGGCATTTCCATTGTAGAAAGCAACGCTTTTATATCAACACCCTTTGCAAGTTCGATTATAATCTTGGTTGCAAGGTATGCGCCATCATCAAGGAAATAGTTTTCGCGTAAAGCCGCGTGACCTGATGTTTCGATAGCAAGCGGACAATCAATACCCTGTTCGCAAAGTTCGATCGCTTTGTTTATAACGTTTTTATATCCGCGACGATAACGGTAGTGAACACCACCCAAATCTTCTTGGATATATTTTTTAAGTCCGTCAGACGTTACCGAGTCAGTAACAATTGTGCCGCCTTTTTTACCGTCTAAAGCAATATATGCCGCTATGGCGATAAGTCGGTTACGGTTAATTTCGTTGCCGTCGCCGTCAACACAACCTGCTCTATCAACGTCGGTATCAAATATAACGCCAAAATCGGCATTGCTTTTCTTTACAGCTTCACAAATGCTTTCAATCGCTTGTTTATTTTCGGGGTTTGGTATATGGTTTGGGAACATACCGTCAGGGTCTAAAAATTGACTACCCATAACATTTGCGCCAAGCGGTGCTAATACCTCGTTAGCATAAAATCCGCCAACGCCATTACCTGCGTCAACCACTATATGATAACCTTCAAGCGGTTTTTCACCCTTTGCTACCTCACGTATAATCATATCGCGAAGACGCGCGGCATAGTCTTTCATATAGTCGGTTGGTTTAACTTCGCCCTTTTCTTCACTGATTAATTCTTGTTCTTGTGAAGCAAGTGTCAAAATTTCGGATATATCGCTACCTTCAAGACCGCCTGTACCTATAAAGAACTTAAGACCGTTTCTATCAAACGGATGATGACTTGCAGTAATTTGAATTGCCGCGTCGGTATGTAAATCAACCGTGGTCATAAACATTGCAGGCGTTGACGCAAGACCGCAATCAAGAACCGTAACCCCTGCGTTTGTAAGCGCATCTTTAACACAAGCGCTTATTCTGTCGGCCGATATACGCGAATCGTGACCTATTGCTATACACAACTCGTTTGCAGGTTTTGAAAACTTGTTTACGCACCATACGGCAAACGCCGCAGAAATATCGTAAACCGCCTTGTCGGTAAGTTCAATTGCTTTACCACCTAAATCTGATGCAATACCACGTACGTCGGTACCGCTTTTTAAAAACATATAGTCCATTATTTTCTCCTTATAAACCGCCGCCAAAAAATGAGGCGGTAAAATATCCTATAACTATTAGCGCTATAATTGATAACGTAATAACCATTGATTTTAAAAACAAAGATAAAAAACCCTGTTTAAAATTTTTATTTGCCATATTAACACCTCTTTACAAGTGTTAACAGCGCGTAAAAATTTATGCTACGTATTTAAAGCGCCTTAATCTCTTTTACCTTTGCGCCCATATCATCGGCAGAGAACAAGAAATTGCCTGCCACCAAAACGTTAGCGCCGGCAGCAATTGCCTGAGGCGCGGTTTCGGCATTTATACCGCCATCAACCTCAATGTCGATATTAAGTCCCTGACGTATACTTTCTTCCTTTAACGCCTTAATCTTGTCAAGTGCCATCGGCATAAACTTTTGACCGCCAAATCCTGGCTCAACCGACATAACAAGCACCATATCACAAAGAGGTAAAAGGTCGAAAATTGCCTCGGCAGGTGTTGCAGGTTTTATTGTAATACAACTTTTACAACCGAGTTCACGTATTTTTTTAAGCAACTCGACATTGTCGGAACCTGCCTCATAATGAAAACCTAAAAGGTCGGCATACTTTGCAAATTCCTCAATATATCTGTGTGGACGGTCAATCATAAGATGTACGTCAAGCGGCAAGTTGCTGTGCGCCTTTATTGATTTTATAACGGGGTTACCAAACGAAATATTTGGTACAAAAATACCATCCATAACGTCAAGATGAAGCATATCTACCCCTGCTGCTTCAAGCTCTTTTATACTGTCTTTAAGTGTCAAAAAATCCGAAATTAATATTGATGGAGAAATCTTTACCATACTGTTCACCTATGCTTTAATTTAATCAATATAATTGTACTGTTTATAAGCCGTATTGTCAAGGTGTTATTTCCCAAAAATAGCGTCTATTTGAGGGTGGGAAATCCACACACACACCATATTCAGGGTCATAAAACACGCCGGCAAAGTAAAGTGACCAATGCCAACATTTTGGCGTTTCTAAACTAAGTAGCGCAACACGAGGTAATTCGCTTTTTTCTTTAACCTCTACCCTGTTTTCTTTAAAGCCAATTTCAAGGGTTTTTAGGGCATTTTTCATATCTTTAAGGGTGGTTTCTTTTTCGGTATTTACAAGTTTAATTATCTCTTGTACGTCTATACCCGAAAGCATCGCAAGCACCGCCTGCCCACACGCTAACGGATTGGGTTCATAAATATGTTTAACACTTTCAACTAACGGCATAATAACCTCACAAAATTTGTTTTATTTATTGTACCACACTTTAGCGAATATGTAAATTAAAACAAAAAAAGGAACCCAATATTGAGTTCCTTACACTGTAATTTTAAATTTTATTTTACAAGTGTTCCACCATCGCTTTTAAGCAAAATATAAATTTGTTCTTCCTCAAGGGTGTGGGCATTAATATAGACTAAAATTTCTTGATTGTTTTCACCAACGCACAAAAATTCATAACAACGTACTTCGCCGCCTGCATCGGTTGGAATAAGCGCTATTGAGTATTCCTTTATTTCAAGGTCGCTGCTTATCTTTTCCATTGCCTGTTCGGCTGTAATTTCAAGTGAAGCAAATGCGCGTTCGGTATGATTGGTAAGATACCCCGACGTCTCAAGCATCATTATTTCGCCAGTATCCATTGCAACGCCAACCTTTATTAAATCGGTATAACATATTGTTTGACCGTCAAGATAAGCAAAATTTATAACGCATACGCCGTTATCTGTATAATAATAAGTGTCGGTCATATTATTTATCTTTAACTGCTCTAAAAACTTTTTTGCCCTTGAAAGCGCTTGGTCATAAGAAAACAAGTTTTCTCCTACAACGCGGTTTTTTCGCATATAAACCACGTAACCGCCAATACGACTTACGCTTATATTTACGTTATCATTGCTAAAACGGTAACCTTCAATTTTGCCTTCGGTAGTTTCACTAAAGGTAAGCGTGTTGTTTTCACCCACAACCCGTTGCGCAATATTGAGCGCCTCGTCTTCGGAATACTCTTTTCCGCTTGATGTCATAAGCGGTTGCTTTTGCAAAATATGGTCAGAATACGGTCCATCGTATATAAGTGTTGGATAGTCGGACAAATCTTCTTCTAACTGATTAAGTGACGATGCGAGACTGTCATTGTTAATTACGTTATTAAGTTTATCTTCAACAACTTGCGCCCATTGTTCTGGATTGTTGTACTCTATACCCGAATCACTAATTACCTGCGTTACAGTTTTGGCGGTATCGCTCAATGTTTTAAGTTCTTCACGTTGTTTTACGCTAAGTGAATTTTCACTTGTTATATTTTTTGAAACCGCCAACGCATAATTGCCAACCTGTGATAAAAACTTGTAGACTGTAGATATATTGCCGTTTCCCATAGGCAATTCCGAAAGCGCCGATTTTGCAAGCTCTGCTTCGCTAAATATTTCGGCAGATAGCGACGTCATCTTTTTTGCCGAAGAAACGTAGGTTGCTTTTTCCATTGCAATGCTTATGTTGTTAAGACTGCTATTTAATTGCTCAAATGCTCTTGAATATTGGTTTTCTATCATAAGCAAATACTTGTCGCTTTTGATTTTTTCTTTTATTGCAAAACCGCCCAAAATTAAAATTGCCGCCGTCAAAAAAGATATT
>JAFYQN010000173.1 GCA_017559885.1 Clostridia bacterium | reverse complement strand
CCTTGGCTATCGTACCATACAATACCGTTTGTGCCTGCATAATTGGGGTCTATCTGATACCATTCAGGGTAGGCGGTTGTTGCGGTGTAGTCGGGATGTTCTCCAGCTTTTGGCGTAGCCAAACCATTTACCATTATGGTATTTATTTCTTTACCTTGGCAGTTAAAATTTGCTCTTATTGTTTGTTCGGTAAGTCCCCAAGAGGTTGTGGTATTACCGCTTGCTACAAAACCGTTTATTGATGCGGTAAAGAGCATATCAAGGTCTTTGTTATGATAGAAGGTATAACCGTCTTCGGTTTTAAGATATACGCTAACCCGATACTCGTGTCCCGGAATAAAATATTCGTTTTCATATACCCAGTCATCTTCAGTTAAATCATACCAACCGATACCGTTTTTGATGTAATACCATTTTTCTCCCACCCAATATGCATCGTAGTATGAATTGTGATTTGTATCAATATAGTAACCACTACCACGAACGGTCGCATTATAGTTTGGTTTTTCACCCGCAATAGGTTCAGTTACGTTATCGATAATGATACTTTCAATCTCGCTATCGTTACACATACCAAACTCATAGGTAAAGGTGAGATATTTAGAAGGATCCATATTGTAAGTTTTGTGCGCCTTACTGTAGTTACCATTTACCTTGATCCAAATATATGGTTCACAGCCGTCATAGGAAACCAAATCAGGAAACTTATAAATACTTTTTGTTTGCATTTCTACATTAATCTTGTAATATTTACCTGCAACAAACGGAGTGTTTTTGTCCATCAATTTCCAGTTATTAACACCATCGTCTGATACAAACCAGAAACGATACTGTGTATAGTTGTTGGTTCCACCCATAGCCATATAACAAGCCGGACGGTCAACACTTACACTGTAACTCGGCAGTTGTCCCTCTTTGGGTGCGGTAACAAAAATTTCGGGTGGATAAATCATAGCTTTTTGAGAATCACAAATCTCACAGATATAATCAAGATTTTCATCAGCGTGTTGTTGCATTCGGGTTACTTTACCACATTCGGGGCTAACGCATACCAAAATATGACCATGATATTTTCTTCGCGCGTCGCCAAAGGGGTTTGATCGAGTGGTAAGGTAATCCTCGTAATACTGATAATTGTGTCTTGCCTTAAGAATTACATCTACAGTTCGAGTTTCGTTACCCTCTTCGTCGGTAATAATACAAGCATAGGTGTATTCGGTACAGCAGGCATCTTCGGGAACTAAAAGGTCAAGATTTGGACCTGTATAATTTTCATATTTACCTGGATTTGTTAGTGGCACATAAGTTAATTTACCGCTAACATATTGTTTTCTACACCAAGTATATGTGAGTGCGCTTTCGCCCTCGGCTGTGACGCTGAAGTGAGCAATGTTGCTCTCGTTATAGCCCTCATCGGGATTATATGAATAAACGTTTTTAACGTCTTTTGGTTGTTTAGTGATAAGAATTTTACCGATTTCATAGTCGCAAATATCGCAATAACCGTCACGATTTTCGTCTTCGTGTGGACGTAGGTTGGTTACCTTTTCACAATCGGTACCAACGCACTGCAACACGTGACCGTATTGATTACGACTTGCTAAATCGCAAGGACGCGTATGGGTTTTCCATGACTTGTAATAGTGATAATCGTGGCGCGCTGTAAGACACACGTCAATGGTTTTTACCTCGTTACCCTCTTTATCAGTGATAATACAAGCATAGTAATACTCATTACAACAAGCGTCTTCAGGTACTAAAATAGCAAGATTAGGACCTGTATAGTTTTCATATTGACCGGGATTTGTTAGAGGTACATATTTAATTTGACCGCCTACGTACTGTCTGCGGCACCACGTATATGTAAGTTCACTGTTGCCGAGAGCCACTACGCTAAAGTGGGCAATATTTCTTTCGTCCTGTGTTTCGTCAGGACAACTAACATAAGCGTTTTTAGAATCTTTTGGTTGAACAATTATTTGAATTTTTGCATCCTTTACATAGTAACAGGAGGTACATTTACCTTTTGCATCATAGGTGTGTTTTGTTTTACCGGTAGTGTGTGCGCTATCGTCACAATACACGCATTGGTGCCAGTGGTATGTATCGTCAAAACTCCAAGAATCAGAAGTTCTTACACTATGGGTATTTTCACCTTCGGTGTGATTTTCATTAAAATGCTCGTTCCAATCAGGATTTTCAGGACAAACGTAGTCGGTACAGTCACAACCCTCATAACGTGCAATATCTTCACAACATACTAAACAAAATTCACAGTTGTCGCAAAGACCTTCACACTCTGAGCAATACTCTTCACAGTTGGGACAAATGGTTGCGCAATCTTCGCAAGAGCCGCAACCTTGACAAATAAGCACGCACTCGTCACACAGGTTGCAGTTTTCACAAAATGCATTTGAGCAATCAAGACATTTTTCACCGCAAGACTCACAAATTATGGTGCTGTCGCCACATGTTTCACAACTTGGGCAATGATAACCGTTTGATATTGCGCAATCAATACAAAGTTCGTCGGTAGAACAAATATCGGCGCAGGCGGTGCAAATACCGCACTCTATACAGAATTCGCCACCGTCATAACAGTCGAAGCAATTGGAGCAGTGAAGACCCTGTTCAACAGCGCATTCATTGCAAATCTCGGTTCCAAGCTCGTCGGAGCATGCCTTATCAATTTCCGCGCAGTCGCTACACAGACCACACTCTCCGCAAAAACGCTCAGCTTCGTTATAGCATTGGCCACAATCGGGGCAATGGCCACCATAGTCTGCGGCACATTCATAGCAAAGCTCGGTTCCGTGGATGATAGAGCATACCCCGTCGTAGCCCGCACAGTCGTCGCACAGACCACACTCTCCGCAAAAATGTGCAACAGCGTTATAACATTGGTCACAACTGGGGCAATGTGTGTCCGTATCTGCGGCGCAATCAAAGCAAATGCTCATCCCGTGGTAGCTGCTACACGCAACGTCTATTTCTATACAATCATGACACCGACCACACTCCTCACACCATCCTCCTACGACAAAATAGCAAGTTTCACAGTCGGGGCAATGGGTGCCCTTATCCAAAGCGCACTCTAAGCACATCTTGCCGCCGATTTCCTCATCGGAACAATTATCACAGATTTCAGAGCCGGAGCAATCGGTACAAACACCACATTCAATGCACAACTCAACACAGGCATCACATTTGTAACATTCGCTACAGTATGGTGATCCGTCAATCAAATCCTGACAGTCGGGGCACCTGTGTGCTGCAAACACGGTTAAAACAGACATTGGTACTGTGCCAATAATAATCATAACCGCTAAAAGCATGCTTAAGATTTTTTTTGAAATTTTACATTTCATTTAATTTTGCCTCCCTTTGAATATAAACACAATTACTTGACCCAATCGCATAACTATGTTATAATTACTACACTATAATTATATTACTTGCATAAATTACAGTCATCACACATTTAAAAATAAAAAGTGTGGGGGATTTGCTTTTTCTGCGAAAAAGTGTGGGAAAAAGTGTGGTATTTTTAAAAAATAGGGAGAGTAAAATGGCAGTTATATCAATTGTATATATGTTGTCGGCGGTGTGCTCGCTTTTGTGTCTTGTGGCATACTGTGTTTTTATAAAGCAAAAGTTTTCTTGGTTTTGGGTGCTTTTTGCAAGTATTAGTGTTGTAAACGCGGGGTACTTTGTACTTTCAATTTCAAAAACGCTTGACGAGGCATTACTTGCAAATCGCATTGCGTATTTTGGCTCGGTGTTTTTGCCATTATCAATGTTGCTTATAATACTTAACGCTACAAAATTTAACTATAAAAAGTGGGTTTGGATACCGCTTGTATGCGTGGCTATGGTGATTTTCTTTATAGCGGCAAGCCCCGGATATAGTGAAATATACTATACAAACGAGACAAAACTTGTTTTTGAAAATGGCGTATCGGTACTTGATAAGGTTTATGGACCGTTACATATTACTTATATGTTCTATCTGCTCATATACTTTGCGGTTATGATTGCCGCCGTTGTACATGCAACCATAAAGAAAAAACTAACCTCTGCCGCACAGGTTGTTATGTTGCTTGGCGCTGTGTTTGTAAATATATGCGTATGGCTAATTGAACAGTTTGTAACTATAGAGTTTGAGTTTTTGGCGGTGTCGTATATTATAAGCGAACTGTTTTTAATAGGAACATATTTAATGATTCAAGATGCCGAAAAAAAGATTGCCCACGCGCGTGAGCAAGCAATACTTGAAAAAACTTTAGATAATGTTGACAATTCTAACCAAGCACAATTCAGCAAGGAAGAGATTAAATTTTTTAAGGCAGGAATCGAAAACCTTACACAAACCGAAAAACTTATATACGATTTATATATTGCAGGCAAGGGTACAAAAGATGTTCTAAGTGAACTTAACATAAAAGAAAACACCCTTAAATACCACAATAAAAATATATATGGTAAATTGGGAGTTCCATCACGCAAAGTGCTAAAAGAAATGGCAAAGTTTATAACACAATAAAAAAACGAATTAAACCCTCTGCATATAATTGCAGAGGGTTTAGTTTGTTTAGCATAATTTGCTACAAAGATTTTAGCATAAATTTATGTAATTTTTAACTTGTTTTTAATAGTGCGTTGTGCTATACTTGCTATCGTGCGAAAATTTTAGTTTAAGAGGGGATTTTTTTTGTGGATTTCATACTGATCTTGTCAATAGCAATTTTTGCGGGACTTATGCTTTCGCGTGTTGCTAAAAAATTGAAGCTTCCGGCAGTGACCGCATATCTTATTGCCGGTGTGCTTATAGGACCATCTTTTTTAGGAAAGTTGGGAGGATATTTAAACCTAAATGCTCTTGGCTTTGTAGATTATCCAAACAAAGAAACTTTTGGTCTTGTTAGCGAAGTAGCTCTTGGCTTTATTGCTTTTGCAATTGGTAATGAGTTCCGTTTAGCTCAGCTTAAAAAGATTGGTAAACAGGCAACCATTATTGGTATTTTTCAGGCAGTATTTACCACGCTTTTGGTTGACACAGTGTTAATAGGAGTGCATTTTATCGTTGGCGATAAATTACCACTTCCTGCGGCGATAGTTTTGGGCGCAGTAGCGTCTGCTACAGCACCTGCGGCAACACTTATGGTAGTGCGACAGTATAAAGCAAAAGGCCCCGTTACCGATATTTTGCTCCCTGTAGTAGCGCTTGACGATGCAGTGGGTTTGGTGCTCTTTTCGGTGTCGTTTGGTATAGCAAATGCAATAGGCCAAGGATCGGTAGATGCGATTTCTATGGTTGTTGAACCTGTTGTAGAAGTAGCGTTATCATTGCTTTTGGGTTTTGTTATGGGCGCAATATTCACATATTGTGAAAAGTTCTTCCATTCTCGTTCAAAACGTCTTGCTATGTCGGTAGCATTTGTGCTTGCGACTGTTGGTCTTTCAAAAATGAGTTTTGAAATTTGCGGAGTACACGTAGCATTCTCATCATTGCTCGTTTGTATGATGCTTGGTACCGTATTTTGCAATATGTGTGATTTTTCTGAAAATCTTATGGACCGACTTGACCGTTGGACAGCGCCACTCTTTATACTTTTCTTTGTAATTTCGGGCGCCGAACTTGAACTTTCAATATTTAAGAACGTTACAATCGTAGCAATTGGTCTTATCTATATTGTTTCACGTTGTGTAGGTAAATACTTTGGTGCAGGAATTAGTTCCAAGATATCAAAATGCGATAAAAATATTGTGAAGTATTTGGGTATCACACTATTCCCGCAAGCAGGTGTTGCTCTTGGCATGGCTATAAAGGCGGCAGACCTTGGCAAGGATGGCACTATTGTTGCCAATATTACCTTGTTTGCAGTACTTATTTATGAAATCGTTGGCCCTGCACTTACTAAGATAGCGCTTCATAAAGCAGGCGAAATCGACCCAGAAGGCGCAGTTAGCGAAAGAAGAAAAATTAAATAAAAAATTCAAACCCCCAAGGATTGCTTGGGGGTTTGTTTTATATTGATTTAGAGTTATTTGCCCAATATAGTAGGAAGCAAAGACAAAAGACCATCGTTTTCGCGTTTGTCGTAAAGAAATGGGAGCATACCGCTTTGATCTAAATTGCCACCTGCTACACCAAGAGCGGCAAATCCCGAAAGACGTATCGACATAACTCCTGCGGCAGAGTCCTCAATACCGATTATACGACTTTTGTCGGTAATACCAAGCGCCATTGCCGTTTCGGCATACAACCAAGGGTGAGGTTTTGCCTCAATTTCGCCTAAAGTACCCGATTGACCTTTTCGTATGGCGGTGCCTGCAGTTATGATAGCGTCATAAAAATCTACGGGGTCGCCCATACCGAGTGTTTGAAAAGCGTTAAGAATTTCGGGCCATGCTTTTTGATAAAGTCCCGACGTTACAAGACCGATTTTTACGTCGTTTTCTTTAAGAGTATATAAAAACTCTTTAAGATTAGGCGCCGGTGTGAACGCGCCGGGTTTACCGCGACCCTCAAGAATTTCGTTCATTTCGTACTCGGTAATTTCAAAATACTTGTTTACTGCATCTTTAATATCGGTTTTTGGGGAATATTTTTTTATGCAGTAAGATAGATGCTCGGTTACTGAGTAACCCGAAACGTGAGGTAAATCTTCGGTTTCAAAGTGAAAGTTTTTGTCGTTTCTCATCCAGGCGGTAACCTGTTCAATAATCCAAATCCAAAAGCTTTCACTGTGAACGCTTGTGCCGTCAAGGTCCATTAGCACTGCTTGTGCCGGCGCTTTAAACTCGGGCTTTTTAAGTTCGTATATCGCAGGGTGACCTGATGAAGATTTTACGTAAGTGAGGGTCTTGTCACTAAATTCTATAAGTTGTAATTTTTTATCAAGGGTAGAATAAACACCCGTTACACCGTCTTTACCGTTTGTAAAAAGATTGTTTTCACTTGAATTTAATGAAATAAGACATTTTTGTTCCTCGGCGGTTAGATTACCAATACCATTTATATACATAATTACTCCTATCTGTCCCACTCGTCAAGCCAAGTTTTAACGGTAATGTCTTTTGTGTCAAAGGGTGAGTCGGCCTTAATTTCGATTGCTCGGGTTTCACCTTTTTCCATATCAAAGAAATTGTCGGACATATATGTACCGCTAAATTCGGGCACGATAATATTTACCATACGCGCATAAGCCGAGGTTGCTGTAATTGTAACGGTGGCGCACTTGTCACACTTGCGCGTGATTGAAACTTGTAGTTTTGGGTCTGACCAAGCAACGTCTTTCCACAAATCGGGGAAGAAGAAGGTCTTGGTGGTATCGTCGTTTTCAATAAATTCGGCTACAAGTATACGATTTGTACCAAACTCAATAATATCGTCAACACAAATAACTTTTGTAGATGCGTTAGCGCTGGCGGTTACGTCGATTGATTTTTCATAATAAACGTTGCCGTTGGTATCAATATAGCGTAAATTAAGCGTTCCGCATACGTCGTTTAGGGTGTCGTTTACCACAAATGCAAAAGTACCGTCTTTGTGTTTAGTGATAATGGGTGTTACGGGTTTAAAGGCGCGTTTTGCGGCAAAGTATGATGCTTTTGGTATCATATAATAGTCAAGTAGCGCCCAGGTACCGCTTGGCCAAATGTCAGAACACATCCAAAACATTGCGCCGCCGCAGTTGCCTTTGCGCGAACGGTGGAATTCACTGTCGGCACGAACAAATTCGCTGTGAAGCGCCATAGAATGTTTAACGTACGTTGTAAGACAGTCACATTCGCCAAACGCTTCGTTAGCGGCGGTTATTTGCTTGTCTACAAATGGAATGCCACCAAAGCCGTCGTAAGGATTGCGTGTGTAGTGAAGATTATAAATCTCGTTTACAGGCCACAAACTTTCTTCGGGTATGTATTTTTTAAGCGATTCAACTCGGCATGCGCCTTGAATTGCAATTTCAGAAGCCATAGGTGCTTCCTTTTCTGCTAATATATCACGAAATTCTTTAAAACGACCATGACCGATAGACGGCTCGTAACTATTGACGTGACTGTCACCTGATGTTAAGTCGTTACCGATACTGCCAAAAGTGTAAGGAGAAGACGGCATATAAGGACGGGTGCCGTCAAGGTGATGACACATACCGCAAATGGTGTAGTAAACGAGGTGGTCGCCACGACTTTTAAACTGACCGTAGGTACCCGTTTTTTCGTTACCGCCCGTCGCTACAAAGAAACTTGGGCGGGTTTGAAGTCTTGAAATTTGGTATTCAACCTCTTCAATTACCTGCTCGGTAAAGCCGTCGAAATCGTCGGGAATATCGGCGCAAGCAAACTGAAAGTCTTGCCATACGAGCATACCCGTTTGGTCACAAATATCGTAAAAAATTTCCTTTTCGTAAATGCCGCCGCCCCAAACGCGCAAGCAGTTAAAGTTGGCTTCGTGCGCCATAGCGATTGCCTTGCGGTATTTGTCTTCTGTGATGCAACCCGTCATAATGTCAAGCGGCACCCAGTTAGCGCCTTTTAAGAATATTTCTTTGCCGTTAATTTTAAACTTACAGTAAAACTTTTGTGTGTCGGCAGGCGACTGGTCGTGTTCTACTGTTCTAAAACCAAAGTGACCCTGTTTTACATATGTTTCTTTTTCGTTTTCTATAAGGGTTACTTGGTAGTTATAAAGGTGTGGTTCGCCCAACGTTTTTGGCCACCAAAGTTTTACGTTTTCTACAAAAACGTTGCATATAGTTTTGTAACCTGCTACGCTTACAGTCTTTTCAACTACTGTATCATCATCCCATACCTTTACGCGAAGATATTTGCCGCCAACGTCAAATGGATTTAAATCTTTGTCCATATGAATAATCATTGCCGCTGCGCCATCAAGTTCGGGTTTTATGAT
>JAFYQN010000172.1 GCA_017559885.1 Clostridia bacterium | reverse complement strand
TCTTTTGCCGCGCTTATGATATTTGCTATGGGTTGTGATGACAACGTAGTTTACGAGGACCTTTCCGACTACGAAAGTCACGAAGCAGTTATAGAAAGCGTGCCCGAAATTGCAGTAAATCCGCTTACGGGCGTTGCCGAGTTTGAAGACGCGGCAAAGGCAAAACAACGTCCCGTTGCTATTATGGTTAACAACGTAAGCGTTGCGCAGAGTGTGCAAACAGGTTTGTCTGACGCTGACATTATATACGAAACCGAGGTAGAGGGTGGCATCACACGTCTTATGGCAGTTTACCAAGATATATCTAATCTTGATAAAATCGGTACTGTTCGTTCGGCTCGTTACCCTTATGTTGATTTGGCTCTTGGTCACGATGCAATCTACGTTCATTGCGGTCAGGATCCAACCTACTGTGCGCCACACCTTGCAGACATCGACGACATCAGTATTGATAGCGGCTCAAAGGGCGCAAAACGTATTTCTAACGGACTTTCAAGCGAGCATACCTTGTACGCTATAGCAGGTGACTTGTGGGAAAACATTAGCGAAAAGTTTGAAACTAAGGCAACCAAAACAAAGGTTTGGGCAGACTTTACCGATGATGCTCTTGCACTTGACGGAGGTGCAGCTACGAGCGTGTCGGTTCCTTTCCCTGCAAAGACCACCAACTTTACATACGATGCTTCAACAGGTCTATACACACGTCTTTCGGGTATCACAGTGCTTACCGACTACTACACTAAAGAATCTACACAGGTTAAAAACGTGTTTGTTCTTTTAACCACCATTTCAAACTACCCCGACGGCAAACATCGTAAAGTAGACCTTTCAAGCGGCGAAGGTTACTACGTAACCAACGGCACCTATCAGGTAATCAAGTGGTCAAAGGGTGACGCCGAAAACGGCTTTAAGTTTACCGATGCCGAGGGCAAAGAAATAAAAGTTTCTGCAGGCAACTCGTGGGTATGCATTGCCGACAAAACAACCTGTAATCCTACCATGCAGTAAGGAGTTATTATGATACAACAACAGATAAAAAAACTAGTTTGCTACGGACTTGAAAAAGGTCTTTTTACAAATCGTGACGAAATATACGTTACAAACCTACTTATCGACGCATTGGGTCTTGATGAGTTTGACTGCGAGGAAAACTTTACCGAAGTAGAGCTTGAAAGCACCCTTGCCGCAATTCTTGACTACGCGGTAGAAAAGGGCATTATCGAGGATGACATCACCTCACGCGACCTCTTTGACACCAAGCTTATGGGTCTTATGATGCCACGTCCATCAGAGGTAGAGTTTGAGTTCTTTAGCCGTTACAACGTTTCTCCCGAGGCAGCTACCGACTACTACCACAAACTTTCAAAAGACAGCGACTACATCCGTACATACCGTATCGCAAAGGATATGAAATGGCTTTCTCCTACAGAGTATGGCGAGTTGGATATTACCATTAACCTCTCCAAACCTGAAAAGAGCCTAAAGGAAATCATGGCTGCAAAGAACGCTCCACAAGCAGGCTACCCCAAATGCTTGCTTTGCAAAGAGTGTGAAGGCTATGCAGGTCGCGTAAACTTCCCTGCTCGTCAAAACCACCGTATAATCCCACTTCGCCTTACCGACGAAAACTGGTTTATGCAGTATTCACCATACGTTTACTACCCAGAGCACTGTATCGTATTCAACGCAGAGCATACCCCAATGCTCGTTGACCGCAAGGCATTTTGCAAACTCTTTGACTTTGTAAAGATGTTCCCACACTACTTCATCGGTTCAAACGCAGGTTTGCCAATCGTAGGCGGTTCAATCCTTTCTCACGAGCATTTCCAAGGCGGTCGTTATACCTTTGCTATGGAAAAAGCTCCTATTGAAAAACCAATCGTGTTCAAGGGTTATGAAGATATTACCGCAGGTATTGTTAAGTGGCCAATGTCTGTAATCCGTCTTACAGGCGACAGCGCAGAGAGAGTTATTGACCTAGCCGACAAAATCTTTACCACATGGCAAGGATACACCGATGAGAGCGTATTTGTGTTTGCAAACACAAACGGCGAACCACACAACGCCGCAACACCTATCGCGCGTATGCGTGACGGTAAGTACGAGCTTGACTTGGTACTACGTAACAACATCACTACCGAGGAGTACCCACTAGGTTACTTCCACCCACATCCAGAACTTCACCACATCAAGAAAGAAAATATTGGTCTTATCGAGGTTATGGGTCTGGCTGTTCTTCCTGCTCGTCTTAAGGATGAAATGGCAGAACTACAAAAAGCAATGCTCGAAGGCGCAGACATCCGCGCAATCGAAAGTATTGAAAAGCATGCCGATTGGGCTGACGAAATCAAGGCAAAATATAACGACATAAATGCCGACAATATCGACAAAATCATCAAAGATGAAATCGGTATCGTATTTTCAAAAGTTCTCGAAGACGCAGGCGTCTTCAAGCGCGACCAAAAGGGTCAAGAGGCATTTGTTAAGTTTATTGAATACGTAAACAAATAAAAACAAAAGAGCACTGAATTTCAGTGCTCTTTTTTATTCAACCGTCTCGTCGGTGTAAATGTATATTTACAAAGGTTGGTACACATGCGTTTAATTGTCGAATTACACAAGGTTTTGTAGATGAGTTTTAATTGACAAAACATTCCAAAAATGCTATAATTAAAACACAAAATTTACAAAGCAGATCGTGGTCTGTTGATGTTTGCATAATTAGATTTTAAAGCGATCTGTTTATACAGGTCGCTTTTTGCTTTTTAGTCGTTGTATGTAAATTTTTTGCAAAAATAAAAAAATATTTACTTTTTTTGTCACAAAACACGCTTTAAAACTGTCTAATATATAGTTTAAATATGAATGTTAACAGGTAACACAGGGGACGGTCCCCTGTGTTTGCGTGAAAACGGCTTATCAATAAGACAAATAAGCCGATTAACAGGGGTAAGTTTTAATATTGTGAGGAAATTCTAACCACACAATAGAACCGTCCCCTTGTGTTGAATAAAACGTATTTTGGACTTACTGCTAACGAAGGATTTGGAACACCTGGATACGAACTTCATTTTGAGTTCACCGAAACTTATTCCTTGGAATTTAGTAAATTAAACATTTTTGAAACCACTGAAAAAGTTTATGGAAAGGTTATGGAATGGTAAATATGAAGGGTTTTAAAAGGATGGTTGTAGGTATTTTAATACTATCTTTATTTATGAATATAAGGATTGATGCATTGGCAATGAACACAGGATTTTCTACTGAAAATTTATCGGAAGATACAAAAGATCTTTTTTTAAAAAATGTGAATTTATCAATTTTATATGAAGAACCGGAAAAAAGCAATATAGAGTGTTTCGATGTGAATAATAGTCAACTAATCGCAATTGGACAAAATAGAAAAGATAGAAAAACCATATGCATTTATTCAAAAAATGGTATTTTTCAATACGGATATGCTTTTAATTGTAGTGGAAGTTTTGGAGTTGAGTGGGATAATGAAAATCTTAATATATTTTTTGTTCGTAGTAGTGTGATTGCATCTGTTACACCCGAAGGAGAAATAATAGATGTTTTGTTAGTCCAAGACACAATCGAAAACAATTCATACAAAAATCACTTTATTGATGCTACTAAAAGAATTGTTGACAACATGGAATATTCTATGGTCAACAATTTGGGACTATTAAATTTTTTAGCTTCATCACATTCTAAGATAATT
>JAFYQN010000171.1 GCA_017559885.1 Clostridia bacterium | reverse complement strand
TTAAAGTCAGACGGTACTGTTGTGGCTTCGGGTGTTAATATATTCGGTAACTGTGACGTTTGCGGTTGGACCGATATTGTCGCTATTAGCGCAGGCTACTATCAAACCGTCGGCTTAAAGTCAGACGGTACTGTTGTGGCTACGGGTCATAATTACTACGGTCAATGTGACGTTGGCGGTTGGACCGATATCGTCGCAATTAGCGCAGACGGCAATCATACCGTCGGTTTAAAGTCAGACGGTACTGTTGTGGCTACGGGTTATAATGGCTACGGTCGATGTGACGTTGGCGGTTGGACTGATATTATCGCAATTAGCGCTGGTGGATTTCATACGGTTGGCTTAAAGTCGGATGGTACTGTTGTAGCCGTCGGCAAGAATGACTCTGGTCAATGCGACGTTAGCGGTTGGAAAGATATCGTCGCAATTAGCGCAGGCGTCGAGCATACCGTCGGCTTAAGAGAAGACGGTACTGTTGTGGCTACGGGTTATAATGACGACGGTCGATGTAACACCGCTGTTTGGAAAGGCTTTTTCTACGAAATAGTAAAATTATTTTAGTAAACCCCGCAAAACACATCATAGATAATAATTTACAAAGGCGCTCTAAAACGAGCGCCTTTATTTAATATATAACAAAATAAAATTTATATAATTTTACTGTTGCAAATTTTTTAAAAATAAAGTATAATCTTTAAAGGCCTGTATATTTGGTCGTGCGAATGGGCGGGTCCTATACGGCGGAGGGCTGTGAACCATGTCAGGCGGGGAACCGAGCAGCATTAAGCAGTTTTATCCGTGCGAATAGTCAATCGGTTCATTCGTACGACCAAGCATACAGGTAATTTTTTATTTTGGGGTGAATTTATGGCATATCAGGCATTATACCGCAAATACCGTCCTACCACCTTCAGTGACGTTGTAGGTCAAGACCACATTACAAAAACACTTAAAAATGAACTCGACTGTGGTAAGGTTGTGCACGCATATCTTTTTACCGGTACACGTGGTACGGGTAAAACTACCTGCGCCAAAATTCTTGCCAAGGCGGTAAACTGCCTAAATCCCATAAACGGCGACCCTTGCGGCGAGTGTGAAATTTGCCGTATGGTAGCCGCTGACGAAGCCACCGACATTGTCGAAATGGATGCGGCGTCTAACAACGGTGTTGACGATATACGCGAACTACGCGAACAGGTAAACTTCTCCCCTGCTTCTTGTAAATACCGTGTGTATATTATAGACGAGGTTCATATGTTATCAGGCGCGGCGTTTAACGCGCTACTTAAAACGCTTGAAGAACCGCCCGAGCATGTGGTATTTATACTTGCTACTACCGAAGTTCACAAACTACCTGCTACCATACTTTCGCGTTGTCAAAGATTTGATTTTCGCCGTATTGATAGTAGCGAAATTGTAAGACGTCTTAAATACGTTGCCGAAAACGAATGTCTTAACCTTACCGATGATGCCGCAACGCTTATTGCATCTGCCGCCGATGGTGGTATGCGCGACGCGCTATCTATCCTTGACCTTTGCGCTTCTCACAGTAACGATATTACCGAAGATACCGTTACAAGCGTTTGCTCTATGGCAGGTAACGATTATCTTATAAAAATGGCAGACCTTATTAAAAACCATTCTACCGAGCAAGCGCTTACCCTTATTGACGAACTTCACAATTCGTCGGTAGATATGTTAAGACTTTTGTCTGAACTTACGTCCCACTTCCGTGACCTTATGATTGTTAAGGTTGTAAAGGGAGAGCAAAAGCCCATTGTTTGCTCAAGCAGTAAAATGAAGGCGCTCGAAAATCAGGCGCAAAGTTTTGATATAAAAGAGATTATGGCAATACTTAGCGTTTTGCAGTCCTCTGCCGCCGCTATGCAAAACGGCAACCGCCGTTGCGAAATGGAAATGGCAATAATAAGACTTTGCAACCCTGAAATAAGGCAAGACCTTGCTTCGCTTGAAAGACGTATTGCCGCGCTCGAAAGCAATCCGCCTGTTGTGATGCAAAAAAGCGAACCAAAAGCAGAGGTTGTAAAAGAAGAAAACGTTTCACAAGATATTGAAGAAGAGGAAATCCCCCTTCCTGAATATAATGAAGAACCTGCCCCTCAAGAAATTGAAGAAAAGGTTGCCGTTACACAAAACACCTTGCCCGACGGCATTCAGGTTGTTACAAAATGGGGCGAAATACTTGCTATTCTTCGTACTACATGCCCCATTATCGCAGGTGTTTTGCAAGACTCGTCTGCATATATTGAAGGCGACCGATTGCTTATAGACGCGCCTAATTCTCAATTCCGTACACTTGTAAACGGCAATAATGCAGTTTACCGTGATAATATTCGCAAAGCGGCTGAAACAGTTTTGGGTCGTGTTTATAAACTTGGCCCTTATCACGCAAAAACTACACCGACAGAAAACAGCGACCCCCTTCAAAGTTTTGCTCAAAAACTTAAACAACTTGAAAATAATTAATATTTAGGAGATATACTATGAAAGTACGTATTCCAAATTCCGGCGGTCCCGGCAATATGAACCAAATGCTTAAACAAGCGCAAAAAATGCAAGAGGATATGGCAACGCTTCAGGCCGACCTTGAAGCGCGCGAATATACTGCTACTTCGGGTGGCGGCGCAGTAACCTCTACTGTTGACGGCAAACATCTTATTAAATCACTTAAAATTAATCCCGATATTATCGACCCCGATGATGCAGAAATGATAGAAGACCTTGTTACAGTTGCAGTAAACGAGGCAATTAACAACGCAATCAAAACCGCAGAGGAAGAAATGGGCGCAATCACAGGCGGT
>JAFYQN010000021.1 GCA_017559885.1 Clostridia bacterium | reverse complement strand
GTCCCTTTGGTTTAATACAAGAACTTCTATACAAAATCAAAACGCCTAAACTTAAGAAAAACGCAATAACAAAAATTCTTTCATATTTTAAATACATAATTTTAGTTTTCTTTGTTTTTATTGTTCCCATTACCTATGCGTTCAAAGATACCCCTCTTCCTGCATTTTGTAAATATATTTGCCCCGCAGGAACACTTGAAGGCGGTATTTCTATTCTTTCCAACCAAGTAAACAACGGTTATTTTGCAATGCTTGGTCCATTGTTTACGTGGAAATTTTTATTGCTTGTAAGTACAGTGGTTGCTTGCGTATTTATTTTTAGAATGTTTTGCAGATTTATCTGTCCGCTTGGCGCATTATATGGATTATTTAATAAAATTTCATTTTTTGGTGTAAAGGTAGATAATCACAAATGCACCAACTGTGGGTTGTGTGTAAACAAATGTAAATTAGATATTAAAAACGTTGGTGACGCGGAATGCATTAACTGCGGCGAATGTATTAACGTATGTCCAACAGACGCAATTAGATGGAAACTTACAAAAAACAAACCAAATTTACAAAATGATGAAAGACACAAAAAAATGAAAATTGTCACAAGAATTATAACAACGATTTTAATGTGCGCTTTACTTATAACGTCTATTGGATGTTACTGGAATGAAAGTAGTAACAAGTTTAAGTACGGCACTGAAATAGGTGATATTTGTTATGAAGCTAAACTTCCAATAGTAACACCCGATGGTATAAGCAGTGAAACAATTAATCCTACTAAAACAAACAAAATTACCGTTATAAATTTCTGGGGAACGTGGTGCACACCTTGTGTTAGCGAGCTTCCCGATTTTGACAAGATTGCAACCGATTATAAAGACACTGTAAACGTTGTTGCAATACATTCATATTCGGGTAGAGAAACTGCAAGTGGATACATAAAAGAACATTATCCCGATAGTAACATAATATTTGCTAACGATATTTCGGAAGACGAAAAGGCGTTTAGCGGTGAGTATTATTTAAATCTTGGCGGTAGCAATGCATATCCGTATACTGTAATAATTGACGAAAACGGAATTATAACCCATATTTTTGAAACATCTCTGCATTACGAAGATTTAAAGGAAGCTATTGAATCTATAAACAATTAAGACAAAAAGAGCGCTTTGCTTAATAGCAAGCGCTCTTTTATATTATAAATATTATTCGGTAACTTTTTTAGCGTTCAAACCAAAAACGACAGCAATCATTACAACAGACATAGCAGTAGTAACTAAATTGATATCACCTGTTGCAGGTGCTTTATTGCTTGTGTCGATATTTGTGTTTTCATTTGTAGTATCGTTTGTATTATTACCATTTTGATTATTACCGGTGTTTGTATTACCACCAATATTTGTGCTGTTTTCATAAGCTGAAGGATCCATTATTGTTACGTTTTCATCATAATAGCAAGCGTAAAGCCATGCATCTTCAGAATCGTATATCCAAGCATTGTCACCACTATACCAGTCGTGTGTTGCACCAATTTCTTTAAACATTTCAATCAAATCGGCTGTTAAAGGATAGTAATAGGAAGAAATTATTCCACCTGCATTGGTGGGTAAAGCAGCAATATACTCGTTAAAGGCGTCAGTATAATCAACCTTTTTAATTACTTCGCCGTTATCATAATAAATCGCTGCTACTCTGCCGTAACCTGACATATCATATAGCGACATTATTGGATCGTTTAAATTAGCAAATAAAATTGGTCCATTTTTTTCATTAAGATGATAGTAACCGTCGTCACCTAAAACCGCTTCATCTATTACGCTATCTTCAAAATCAACATAACCGTTTTCAAGAGCTTCAAGGTCTACAAAATCAGGCATTTCAAACTTTTCAGGTGTAGCTATATTTTCATAAATATCCCATGGAATTTCTACAACAATTGATTCCTTACGAGTAACGGTAATACTTACATCGCTTGTATCGGCCTTTACGCCTATCATAATTGACTGATTTGTGTCTGTACAAGACCAATTAATTTCATTAAGATTAACGATTTCATCGGTAGGTTCAAATTGAACCCACATATCATGATAGCTAACGATACCCATAACGCAGTCGCTTGATGTGATTGTAAAATCACCTACCGCAGTAGGATGAAGTTTAAATACAGTGTAAGGAACTGTGCCGTCAAGTGTATAGGTATTAGTACCTTCGGTAAGTGTAGTTGCGCTAATGTTATAAGTAACGCCTTCCTCGGCCATAACAGTCATTGGTACCAACAAAAGCGCCATACAAACTATGGTACAAATAATAATTTTAAATATTTTTTTCATAATTGTTTCTCCAAGATATTAATGCTTTATTATCCATTTAATTTCAGCAGCAGGATATTTGCCACGCTTGTTTGGTTTAGAACCTACGTTAATAATTATTTCATCGCCCTTTTCAACTTCAAGTTCAATATAGGTACCTAAACTATCGGTTTTAACTTCGCCTTCTTCTGATGATTCGGTGCTTCGTTGAGCTGAGTTACGATTGTTTGTGGCCAACAAAATACCCTTATCGGTAGCTTTGTCACCTAACAAATAGAATTTTAAAGTTCCCTTTTGTTCAGCAACGTACTTATAGAAGTGACCAATTTCATTACCCTCTTCAAGATTTAGAGTAATTTCACTGTCAATGCTATTAATAATTGTTGGGTTTGCCATACTACCTTCTAAATCAGCAAATGTAATTGTAAAGTTCTTTGCAGTAGAGCTTGTATTACCTATTTCAAACTTCACAGCATCACTTGCAAGCGCGTCCACAACCTTAAATGAAACCTTGCCGTTTTGCGCCGTGTACTTTGTTCCATTACATACAACGTATGCGTTTGCATCGTTTATGGTGAAAATTCTACCGCCTACACGATAAATGTTATAAAAAACAGATTTTCCGGCAGGAATACTCAAGGTTTTTACAGTGTGAGTATCACCGTTTGGTGTATCAACGTATGGGTCATCGGTCGTACCGCTACCATAAATTTCAATACCATCAGGATTAACATTTTTGTTTGGTTCCTCAACACTAACAGTACTGCTTGAATCTGTGCTTGTTACGTCAGAAGAAGTAGCATTGGTTTCGGAAGAAGACTCGTCTTCGGTAGATTCATTACTGCTTTCAACGTTGGTATAGTCATAAATAGTGCTGGTAAGAATAGAAATTTCATCCGAACCATTTTCACCTGTTTTACGACAACCTGTAACGGTAGCAAGAATTATTAATGTAGCAAGCGCAATAACAAGAATTTTTTTACTATTCATAATTTTATCCTACTTTTTTGTAATTTCGAGTGAATACTCGGTAGAACCTTCTTCAATATAAATTTCAGCTTCACCGGTATATTCATATCCTTCAGGACATGACATAACAGAAAGTTTATAGCCATCGGTTATTTCAAGATTAAAAGTTGCAATACCATCGGCATTTGTCATAGCAGGAACGCAAGATGTGTTGCACATTTGAACCATAACACCTGCAACTGCATTACCATCAGCATCGGTAACGGTTACTTCAAATTTTGGTGTTGTATCTTCTTTTGAAGATGTTTGTGATGAATCGGTTGGATTTTCAACCGGATCTTTATCGGTTGAATCATTGCCACAAGCGCAAAGTGAGAAAATCATTAAAAACGTTAAACCAAGCGCTAAAAGTTTTTTCATAGTAATCACCTTTCTTTAAAAATAAATTATTTTATTTCGCTAATATTTTTAACAACAGTCTGTTTATAATTATCTTCAATAAAATATTCAAACAAACTTTCAAAAACGCCATCCTCAGTTATGCTGCCCATGTGAATGAAAGAAATTTGCCCATAACGATCAATAACAACTGTGGTTGGAAATCCTTCTATACTAAAAGCTGATGCCCAATCTTTATCACTCATAACCAACGGAATGGTAAGTTCGTTTTGAGTAGCGTATTTTTGTATTTTATTTTCCTTTGTATCAATTGGGTTGATAGCAATAACTGCAACGTCGTCACTATAGGTATCATACGCTTTTTGTAGGTATGGAAATTCCATTTGACAAGGACCGCAATTAATAAACCAAAAATTTAAAACTATTGCCTTTTTTTCTTTTAAAATTTCAGAGAAAGTATGGGCGTTTCCGTTAACGTCAGTAACGGTGTAATCACCCATATAATCGCCGAGTTTATATTGACTGGTTGAAAGATCAGCGTTCTCAACAAGATTTAGCTCGCTTTTTGAACAACCTGTAATACAAAGCAACGATAAACATATAATTAATATTAATGTTTTAAAACTATAATTTTTCATATTTATTACTCTGCATAACAACACATAAACAACCATGCAATTTCTGAATTGATGTTTGTAATGTTATTGCCTGAATCATCCTTAAACATATAACCTAAGTTTTCAATGTCCCACCAACCAACGTAGTCTCCACGTTGTTGAATGATATATTTTAGGTCTTCTGTAAGAGGATATACACCCTCGTTTTCATCAACATATTCAATATATTCAAATAAACATTCTGTATAACTTTCTTTTTTTATGAAGTTATCATCGTCATCATAAAAATATTTATTAACCGCTGAACGTTCCAACATAGTCTTAAAACAAGCAATGTACTCATTATCCTCAGCAAGTCTTACAAGAACAATCGGACCATTTTTATCGTTAAGATGATAAAAACCATCGTTTTCATTTAATACCAATTTATAGGTATCTGTACTTGCAGTAAGGTCAAATTCCTTTATTTCAAGATTTGCAGGAAGTGTATAATCTTGAAGTTCAACGGTTTTTTGGTAAACAGTCCAAGGTTCATCTTCAACAGTTTTAATCGGATCGCCAACTCTTTCAATACCAAGAATACAATCCTTTGCCTTCTTAGTAGCGTCAATACCAATAACAAAAGTATTAGTACCGGCATCGCCTGCGCCAATCATACTTGATTTAACATTGATACTAAATTTATTGTCTTTAACCTCTGCTACGTTTTCACTTTGCACATAATGCGGCGCGCCATAGTAACCTATTGTAACGTTATCGCCTTCGGGAATAGAAAATTCATAATTACCTGCTACAGTTGGAGTAAAGAGAAAATAATTTCTTCCCTTCTCGAGTTCAACGTATGTACAACCAAGATTTACGGCGTAAGCTTTGCAACTTTCTGATAGTGTAACTGCTTCAGACGTAATTTTATAAGACAAAATAACGTCTACCTCGTTTTTGCGTGAAGTTAGTTTTATATCGGAATCATAATAATATTGGACATCTTCATCAGCAAATACAAGGACAACATTGTATTTACCGCTTTCAAGCGATTTTGTAGCCGAACCTTGCTCGTTGCAAGATTGCATCGCTACCTGTTTACCGCCCTGCATAAACTTTACAACTATACCTGAAGTAATTGGATTGCCTAAAGCATCCTTAACGTTTACGGTATAATCCTTTTCACCCGAACCGCAAGCGGTAAGGGTGAAAAGTGAAAATGTAAAGGCAGCAATTAAAAGAATTGAAACTAAATTTTTAATATTTTTCATTGTAATCATTCTTTCATCAAAAATTAGTCGTTAGCGCCAAGATAATCATAATAATAGCAAAGTTTTAACCATGAGTTTTCTACGTCTTCAAAAGTATACTTATTCATAAGTTCTTGCAATATTTCAGCAAGTTCTTCATCAACAACCACACAACCATTAAGTTCAGTGCCTGATTTGTCAATCTTGCTTAAATACTTTCGTATATCTTCAGTGCGATCTTCACCGTCGCCGTGATAACGACCTGCAAAAATGTCATCAATCTGATAAATTTCGGCATTTTCATCATATTCATCGCCCCAAAGTTTTTTGAGGTCTTCATCGGTCTTTTCAACATCGTTACC
>JAFYQN010000170.1 GCA_017559885.1 Clostridia bacterium | reverse complement strand
GCTGCGGCGTAGCGGCAATGCATTATGCGTTGAAGAAAAACCGTAAAACAGAAACTGCTGTTGCAGCGCAGAAAGCTCCCGCGAAAACAATTGATAATAAAAACAATGTTCCGGAAAATAAGATAACAGTTGATAATAAAAATCAAACAAAACCAATTAAATGGATATATAATCAAGCGAAAAGTTGTATCCCTTGGATAATACTTATTTCAATATTAAATGTTATCGCTTCGCTCGCCTATATACTTTTAGCAAAAATATCACAACAAATAATTGATATTCAAAGTGGCTCAAATAGTAATATGTTTGTTATTGGCAGTATACTGCTTTTTGCGCTTATACTAATACACATAGTTATTGAAGCGGCTGTTTCGGTATCATTAACACAATTAAGCACAAAGCTAAACATAAAAATCAAAAATTATATGTTTACGCGCCTTATGAAAAAGAAATATAACAATATTTCTAACTATCATTCGGGCGATTTGCTTAATAGATTTTCATCTGACGTAGACGTTGTAGTAGCAGGTAGCGTTCAACTTATTCCTACAGTTATTTCAATGCTAACAAAAATTATTACAGGAATATTTGCAATATGCATAGAAAACTATAATTTTGCATTTGCAATTATTGTAATAGGATTTGTTTTTCCGCTACTCGGTAGACTTCTTAGTAAAAAATATAAATCATTACATAAGCAGGTACAACAAACCGAAGGTGTTACGCGCTCTTTTATACAGGAAAGTTTTGCAAATATTGTTGTTGTTAAATCCTTTGCCGGAGAAAAACCATTTGTCTTAAAACTAAATGAATTTTTAAACAACAACCGTAAGCTTAGAATCAAAAAAAGTTTATTTACGGTTATTATCTCTTCCCTATTGTTTTTATTATTTAGTTTTGGATATTACGGCGTTTTGGTTTGGGGCGCATCACGGGTTACTGCAGGTTTTATGACCGCAGGTACGTTGATTTATTTTTTACAGTTAATATCCGTACTGCGTGCGCCACTTCAAAACATTTCGGGTGTTATACCAAAATATTATTCAATGATTGCTTCGGCAGAACGCCTTATAGAACTTGAACAACTCGAAGACGAAGAACAAGTCAATCAAAATGAAACTATAAATTTTGATACAATAAACGTTAATAACCTTTCATTTGCCTATACAAACGAAATTGTTTTAAGAGAAAATAATTTCACCGTAAATCGAGGAACAATAACCGCAATAACCGGTCGTTCGGGTAGCGGTAAAAGTACTCTATTTAAATTGTTACTCGGTCTTTTCCCTGCTACAGGCGGTAATATTACATTTGACAACGATATCACAGTTAACGAAAAAACAAGAAATATGTTCTCATACGTACCGCAAGGTAATATGCTAATTTCAGGTACAATTCGTGATAACATATCCCTATGTGACGATAGCGTAAATGATGAAGATATAATTAAAGCCGCAAAAACCGCCGAGATATACGACTTTATTATGACGTTACCCGACGGCTTTAATACCGTTGTTTCAGAACGTGGACTAGGTCTTTCGGAAGGACAAATACAACGCATTGCAATCGCTCGAGCATTGCTGTTTAACGCGCCTATTATTCTTCTTGATGAAGCAACATCGGCATTGGATGAGCAAACTGAAATTAAATTGTTAAGTAATCTTAAAACCCTTACTGATAAAACAATTTTATTTATCACTCATCGTAACACTTCGCTTAATGTGTGCGATAAAATTCTTTATTTGTCAAATGGTACTTTTACTGAAAAATAATAAAAAATTAAACACCGCAGTTTTCTGCGGTGTTTTTTATATTCCTGTAAAATCAAAATCTGGTATAAAATCTTTTTTTGCGCTACTTAATTCTTGAAAATAACAATTATTAAAGTTGCTATCAGCAATATAATCAACAACCTTGTTATACTCTCTTAAAGTAACTGGCCGATTAATTATAGGCATATCAACCGCTTTACCCATAGGTACATATTGACTCATAATACTAAAATAAGCGTTAGGGGTGTTTGTTTTAACCCAATCAAAAATACTTATAGCATCACGCGTAGCTTGCGGCATAAGTAAATGACGCACTATAACACCCTTTTGCATAATTCCATTTTTATCAAAAACACATTCGGATTGTTGGCGGTACGCTTCAAGTAACGCTTGTTTGCAAACTTCTACGTAATCAGGCGCATTTGAATAAATAGATGCTTTTTTGCTATCAAAATATTTAAAATCCATTAAAAAAACATCTATATATCCTTCAAGCATTTTTAGTGTACCAACGTTTTCATATCCGCTTGAATTATAAACAATAGGAATATTTGGTTTATAAATATCAAGCGCGCTAATAATTGCGTTTACAAAATGCGTAGGCGTTACAAGATTAATGTTGTGAGCGTCCTCGTCTTCAAGATTTTTAAAAATATCGGCAAGTTGTTGTGGAGATACCTTTATTCCTTTGTTCTTTTGACTTATATCAACGTTTTGGCAAAAGACACAACGCAGTGAGCATCCGCTAAAGAAAACCGTTCCCGAGCCGTTTTCGCCACTAATACACGGTTCTTCCCAAAAATGCAATGCTGCGCGAGCAACAACAGGTGTCGTGGGCATATTACATACACCACCAATATTTTCAAACTCGTCACGATATGAGTTACACTGTCGTGGGCACAGGTTGCACTGCATCTTCTATACCCTCCTGCTGTTTAACCTTTGGTTCCATAATACGACGTTTAACAATCAACTTATCAAAAGTTTGTTTATAACTTACCCTGCAAACAAACTTTTTACCGCAATCAGGACATACAAAATTTGCATTAAACCAATTGTTATGATAACGCCATTTAGTCGCGCGTTTCATTTTGTTCTCACACTTTTCACAGTAAAAAACGTGAGTGTTTTTATCGATGCGTTCATCATTAATACGACTAATAAAATGAGGTTTAAAATAAAGTCTTTTGTAAAATTCGGGGTTGTTTGTATCTTTTATCAAGTTATCAAAAGCCGCCCCATTATAATGTTTTTTAAGCAATGCTGCGCACAAAAGACTATCGTCCTTTGCGGTATGTAGGTCGTAATTATCAGTAGTAATACCTAATAGTTCCGCCGCAGTACCTAAAGCAATTTGTGACTTGCACTCGTGACCTAACAATCGCAATTCGCCTTGAATAAACACCTGTAAATCAAGGTATTTATCTAATTTAAAACGTTTGCCATCGAGTAGATATTTCTCATTTTCCGCAATGGTATATAGGTCGGAATTACTCCAGGTTATAGTTACGGTATCATCACCTAACCAGTTGTTGTACTGCTCTACCGCATCGCTAAGCGATATGCCACCAAGCATCATTTCTTTTGTAATGCCTGTAAGCTGTGTAAAACGACCTGATACCCTTTTTGAAATAGAAGATTTGATTGTTACGTCAAAAATATCAACAATATTAAATTTTTCATCGAGCTTAACAGCGCCGATTTGTAAAATTTGATTAACAAATCTTTTATATTTTTTGTGATAGGCGCTGTCCCATTCCATATCAAGTATTACGTAATGCATTAGCGATTCTTTGCCTCGTGTTTCATACGTAATTCTTTGTTAAGAATTCTTTTTCTAATTCTAATATTATTTGGTGTAATTTCTACAAGTTCATCATCTTTAATAAAATCAAGCGATTGCTCAAGACTCATAATTGAAGGCGGAGTAAGTTTAAGCGCGTCATCAGAACCCGAAGCGCGAGTGTTTGTAAGATGTTTTGCCTTGCAAACGTTGCAAACGATATCTTCACTCTTTGGGCTTTCGCCTACAATCATACCCTCGTAAACAGGTACACCCGCACCGATGAACAATCTGCCACGGCTTTGGGTATTAAATAGACCGTACGACGTGCTTTCGCCCGTTTCATGAACAACAATAGAGCCGGTATTACGTTGGTCAATATCACCTTTATATTCCTCGTAACCGTTAAAAATATGGTTCATAATACCATTACCGTTAGTATCGGTCATAAACTGTGAGCGATAACCGAGGAGTCCACGCGCAGGAATTAAAAACTCAAGATGAGACATACCGCCCTCACGCGTACCCATGTTTTGAAGTTCGGCGTGACGAGTGCCAAGTCGTTCCATAACTGCGCCAACGTATGCTTCAGGCACCTCTATCATCAAAAGTTCAATCGGTTCAAGTAGTTTGCCGTTTTCATCATGTTTATAAATAACGTTTGGTGGAGATACTTGGAATTCATATCCTTGTCTGCGCATTGTTTCTATAAGAATAGAAAGATGTAACTCGCCTCTACCCGACACCTTAAAGGTATCAGCGCTATCGGTTTCTTCAACTCGAAGACTAACGTTTGTAAGCACTTCTTTAAATAATCTTTCGCGTAGATTACGAGAGGTTACGTATTTACCATCTTTACCTGCGAATGGAGAATTATTTACCATAAAATTCATTGCAAGTGTTGGCTCATCAATCTTTACAAATGGCAATGGCTCAATATGCTCAACATCGCAAGCACTCTCGCCTATCTCAAGCTCGCTAATACCAGCCACTTGAATAATATCGCCAACGGTTGCAGTCTCGACCTCGGTACGTTTTAGTCCTTGATACATAAACAGTTTAGCAATTTTTACACGACTACTTGTGCCGTCTTTGTGACAAAGAGCAACCGACTGACCAACCTTTACAGTACCACGAAGCACACGACCAACGCCAATACGACCGATATAATCGTCATATTCGATATTGGTAAAGAGGATTTGTAGCGGCGCTTCCATATCACCAACGGGCGGTTCAATTTCCTTTACAATCTCTTCAAAAAGAGGTTTCATATCTGTGCCGGGTATATCTGGCGCGTATGTTGCATAACCATCGCGACCCGATGCAAAAACAACAGGAAATTCAATTTGCTCCTCATCGGCGCCAAGCTCGATAAACAAATCCAAAACCTCGTCAACAACCTCAATTGGTCGCGCCATTGGTCTGTCAATCTTATTTATAACAACAACCGCTTTTTTACCAAGAGCCAATGCTTTTTTTAGTACAAAACGTGTTTGCGGCATACAGCCTTCAAACGCGTCAACAAGTAGTAATACGCCGTCGACCATTTGTAAAATTCGTTCAACCTCGCCACCAAAATCGGCGTGTCCCGGAGTATCGATAATATTTATCTTTACTCCGTTGTACATAACACTTGTATTTTTAGAAAGTATTGTTATACCGCGCTCACGCTCAAGGTCGTTCGAGTCCATAACGCGCTCATCAACCGATTCGTTATCACGAAAAGTACCACTTTGACGAAGCAGTTGATCAACTAATGTGGTTTTACCGTGGTCAACGTGAGCAATTATTGCAACGTTACGTATATTTTCCCTTTTTTCTAATGCCATTAAATAAGTCCCCTATATTACAAATTACTTTGTATGTTCTTCAATCCAATTTTTGTACCAATAATAAGAATCTTTTGGTACACGCTGCTGGGTTTCATAATCTATGTAAACCAAACCAAATCTATCGGTATATCCCTTTGCCCACTCGAAATTATCCATAAGTGACCATTGGAAATATCCGCGCACATCTACACCGTCTTCGGTTGCCTTTTCAAGTTCAATTAAATGTCTGTTCAAAAAGTCAATACGATTTGGGTCGTGCACCTTGCCGTCAAGTGATACTACGTCGTGAGCCGACATACCATTTTCGGTAATAAAGAATGGTAGTTTATATCTTTCATAGTAAAATCTTGGTCCCCAACGTAGCGCCTCTGGTGTAATTGGCCACTGAATAGCGGTTTTACCGAGACCAACCTTACGCGTAACATTTTGAGGATTACCATTTTCGTCAGCGCTAATTTCTTGTCCGTTATAGATGTTATTACCATAAAAATCAAGCGGTTGATTTATTAATTTCATATCTTCATCGGTAATCTCAGGGAGATAATCCTTATACATACGAAGTCCGTCTTCAGGATATTTACCCAAAATCACAGGATCGCTCCACCAAGAAACGTTCCACATAAGTCCGCGAGAAAGTGGTGGACACTCAAACATCTTTTTACGCGCTGCCTCAATATCCGCCTCGCTTTCACTCGCAGGATAGCAAGTAGTACCTGTAGGAGCGTAACCCACCTTGATAGGTCCGTTCGCATTTTTTCTAAGCGCAATTACTGCCGCGCCATGCGCTTTTAGTGTGTTATGACACATTTGAAATATGTCCTTATACATTACCTGATAACCAGGTGCATGCGCGCCTGACATATAACCCGCGCCAATAAAGCATTGTGGCTCGTTAAATGTAATAAAGTTTTTCACACGGTCGGAATAAAGTTCTGATACCTTTCCTGCGTAATAAGCAAACCACTCAACGCTTTCATCGTTTAGCCAACCGCCTTTTTTGTGCAACGCGTATGGATAATCCCAATGGAAAAGCGTAACATATGGCTCTATGCCGTTGGCTAGCAATTCATCAATAAGGTTTGAATAAAACTCTACGCCCTTTGGATTGAGCTCGCCAATACCGTTTGGTATAAGACGTGACCAACTGATAGAAAAACGATAGGCCTTGATACCTAATTCTTTCATCAATTTTACGTCTTCTTTATATCTATGGTAATGGTCGCAGGCAACGTCACCTGTGTGACCTTGTTCAACGTGAGTGTATTCATGAGCAAAAACGTCCCAAACGTTCTCGCCCTTGCCGTCCTCGTTCCAAGCGCCTTCAATTTGGTAAGAGGCAGTAGCCGCGCCCCATACAAAATCCTTTTTAAATGCCATAATATACACCTCCGTGTTTAATCAATTTATTATAACACAGAGCACTTTTAATTTCAATAACAGTTGACAACTAAATTTATTTTTATTACAATATTTTTATAAATTTTACGAGGTAGTTTAATGAACATTATTTTTCATACTTTAGGTTGTAAAGTTAATCAATATGAAACCGAGGTTATGCGTGAGGCATTGGAAAAACTTGGTCATACCTGCGATAAAAATATTTCGGTAGATGCAGTTGTTATTAATTCCTGCACTGTTACTGCCGAAAGCGACCGTAAAACAAGGCAACTTGTACGACGTATGCGTCGTCAGTATCCCGATGCGATTATCGCAATAACCGGTTGTATGGTACAAGCGTTTCCCGATGAAGCAAAAAATTTAACCGATGCTGATATTATTATTGGCAACCGTGATGTTTCAAAGGTAATTGATGCAATTAACAAATACAATAATGACCGAATATTTGAAATAAACGAACATCAAAAGGGCGACAAATATAATACTATTGGTTTGAGTAATTTTAATGAACGCACACGCGCTTTTATGAAAATCGAGGACGGTTGCGACCGATTTTGTACCTACTGTATCATCCCCTATGCTCGTGGTAGAGTTCGTTCCCGTGCGGTAGCCGATATTAAAGCCGAGGCAGAAAGACTTGCACAAAACGGCTTTTGTGAGATTGTTTTGGTTGGAATAAACCTTACATCATACGGCAAGGGCGAAGATTTTAATTTATGCGATGCAGTTGATGCCGTATGTCAAGTAGAAGGTATCAAGCGCGTAAGACTTGGTTCACTTGAACCCGATCATATAACCGACCAAATGCTTGCTCGTTTCAAAGCGCAAGAAAAATTT
>JAFYQN010000169.1 GCA_017559885.1 Clostridia bacterium | reverse complement strand
TCAACGACCGCAATCTTTTCATACTGAGCGCAAACGCAAAGATAATCTTTAAACTCGGGAATTTTAAAATCGCCACCTGTTGTGCGATTTTTTTGCGGAGTTAAATTAAGAGCGGCAAGTTTTTTGTAATCGGTCTTTTTTATTTCGAGATTTTTGTCACAAAGCCGACCTGTTGTATCGTCGTGAAAAGTTACAAAATAACCGTCACGCGTCACGTGAACGTCGGTTTCGATACCTACGTAACTACGATTGCCTGCCGCCACAAAAGCCGAAGTTGTGTTTTCAAGTTCAAGACCTGACAGACCGCGGTGGGCTATAAATTTGGTACCTTTTTTATTTTGAATTTTTATCGTATTATACAATTTATTTCAATCCTATCAATCAAAATTTAAATAATACAGTTTGAAAGAAAATCGTTCATAGTGCTATTTTGCCGCGAGTGGTGCTGTATAATCTATACCGCCCCGAGCAAAATGGTGCTATGGGCGATTTTATTCAAACTATCAAATCTTTTATTACCTCGCCGGCAATAATCAAACCTGCTACACTTGGCACAAATGGTACCGAACCAATTATATTATCAGGGTTGGTTGTTGGTTCTTCTTTAGAATATATAACCTTTAGTTTTTTAATACCCTCTTTTTTAAGACGTGTTCGCATTACCTTTGCAAGTGGGCACACGCTTGTTTTGTAAATATCGCTTACTTCAAACATTTCGGGATGCAGTTTATTACCTGTACCCATACTGCTAATTATTGGCACACCACACTTATTAGCGCGAACAATAAGCTCCACCTTTGCCGACACCGTATCAATAGCGTCAACAATATAGTAATATTTTGACAGGTCTATACTGTCAGCATTTTCAGGCAGATAAAACATTTTGTGCGCCGCAACTTGACAGTCGGGGTTAATGTCTAAAATGCGATTTTTTGCCACGTCAACCTTATATTGCCCTATTGTTTTGTGGGTGGCATAAAGTTGTCGATTGATGTTTGTAACGTTAAAGGTATCATTATCGATAAGGTCTATTTTGCCTACCCCTGCGCGAGCAAGCGCTTCGACGGTATAAGAACCAACCCCACCTACGCCAAATACTGCAACATGAGAATTTTTAAGTTTTGTTATAGCATCTTCGCCTAAAATAGCGATGGTGCGAGTATATTGATTTTCCATAAAACACCTAATTTACAGTTTTATATATAAGCGGTTCACTTATTGCGTTACCGCCTATTTGTATTGCCGATTTATAAATTTCTGCCGCCGATTTTAGTTTTTCTTTATCATTACTGTAAAGGGTTGCAAGCGTATCGCCAAAACCAACGTAGTCACCTGTTTTTTGCTTTAAGATTATGCCTGCGGCAAGGTCAATTTTATCATCCTTTGTAATACGACCTGCGCCCAAAACGGCGGCCGCAGTGCCAATTTTTTCACAGTTCATACTGCTTATGAAACCGCTATTTGTCGCCTTAATTTGCATACTGTAATCCGCCGATTTAAAGAGTGATGTGTCATCAATACAAGCGGTGTCGCCGCCTTGCGAGGCAATCCACTCGCGGAATTTTAAAAACGCCATACCGCTATCAAGCGCGTGTTTTGCCTTTTTGCATCCTTCTTGCTCGGTGATGCCAAGAGTGAGAGCTATCATATTGCCTGCAAGAGCAATAGATATTTCATAAAGGTCGCCTTTTTGCTTGCCCTTAAGCACGTTTATTGCCTCTATAACCTCGAGCGAGTTGCCAACGGCAAAACCTAAAGGCACGTTCATATTGGTAATAAGAGCCGACGTTTTTCTGCCGCAAAGATTACCGATTTTTACCATACTGTTTGCCAAGATTTCGGCATCTTCTTTGGTCTTCATAAATGCGCCTGAACCGTATTTTACGTCAAGCACAATATTTTTAGCGCCCGATGCTATTTTTTTGCTCATGACGCTGCTTGTTATAAGCGGTATGCTTTCAACCGTGGCAGTAACGTCACGAAGCGCATATAACTTTTTATCGGCAGGGGTAATATTACCGCTTTGGGTTATAACGGCAACTCCCACCTTGTTTACAATGTTAAAAAACTCGTCGCTTGTAAGATTGGTTTTATAACCATTTATTGCTTCTAACTTGTCGGCAGTACCACCTGTGTGCCCAAGTCCTCTACCCGACATTTTAGCAACCTTTAGTCCGCAAGCCGCAGCTATAGGTGCTACGATAAGTGTGGTTTTATCACCCACACCGCCCGTGCTATGCTTGTCGGCAGTAGTGCTACCAAAATAACTTAGGTCAACCATATCGCCCGACATTGCCATATACTGTGTAAGCGAGGTTGTCTCACGCTCGGTCATGCCGCGAAAATATATCGCCATAAGCAATGCCGATACTTGATAATCGGGTATCTCGCCTGCTACGTATCCATTTACAAAAAAGCGTATCTCGGCATCGGTTAGTTCACCGCCGTCACGTTTTTTTGCAATAATATCATACATTCTCATATAATTTATTTTTCCTTTAAAGCGAAAGAATTAGGCAGTAGTTGTGACAAAGTATATTCGTTAAAACTATTTTCGCCCGTTACAACAAATATTTTAAAATCGCCGTCACAAAACTCTGTCATAACCTGTCGGCATACGCCACAAGGTGTAAAGACTTTTATATTATTATCTATTTTCCCTACAACTGCAATTGCCTCAAAATCTTTTTCGCCCTCGCTTACGGCTTTTGAAAAAGCTACGCGCTCGGCGCATATTGTAGCTGAAAATGATGCGTTTTCAATATTGCAACCGGTATATACCTTGCCGCTTTTTGTAAGCAATGCCGCGCCAACTTTGCAGTTTGAATAAGGCGAATAAGAATAAGTTGTCGCATCTATCGCCTTTTTACATAAATCTAATTTATTCATAGTTTAATTGCAGTCTCCAATGCAAGTTTCATCATATCGGTAAAGGTGTTTTGACGTTCCTCGGCAGTGGTTGCCTCGCCCGTTAAAATGTGGTCGGATATTGTACAAATTGCAAGGGCGTTTTTGCCTGCTCTTGCCGCATTCATATAAAGCGCCGCGGCTTCCATTTCGACCGCCATTACACCCATTTTACCCCAATTGATAGTAGAACCACTATCATCGTAAAATGTGTCGGACGAATAAAGATTACCCACCTTTATATCAAAGCCCAATTTGCTTGCAGTATCGGTGCAGGTTTTAAGTAACTTATAACTACAAATAGGCGCAAAAGTGCCGTTTAATCCGTATTGTGATGCATAATTTGAATTGGTGCAAGCACCCATGCCTACAACAATATCGCGCACTTTTATATCATTGTTTATTGAGCCCGCCGAACCAATGCGGATAATATTTTCAACACCGAAAAAGTTAAAAAGTTCATAAGAATAAATTGCCATACTGGGCATTCCCATACCGCTTGCCATAACCGATACGGGCACTCCATTGTAGCTGCCCGTATAACCGTTAATACCACGAACGCTATTTACAAGGCGAACGTTTTCAAGAAAGTTTTCGGCAATAAATTTTGCGCGCAAAGGGTCGCCCGGCATAAGCACGGTTTTTGCAAAATCATTGGGTGTTGCATTTATATGTGGGGTTGGATAATTAGCCATAATTTTCACTACCTTCTAAAAAACATAAATCCAAAGTTTGAAAGAAATTTGTTCACAGTGTCGTTTTGCCGTGAGTGGTGCTGTACTAATGTACCGCCCCAAACAAAAAATGGTGATGTGGGCAAATTTACTCAAACTTATTTATCATATTTATCGCAAAGAGCTGTTATCTGGTCAGCAAACTTTGCAATTTCTTTGTTAGAACTTTCTTTGTTTTTGTTAATAACCGAAAGCAAACGCTGACCTGCGGCATAAAGACGGGCAAAAACTGTATCGGCGCGGTGGCGTCCCTCGCTTCTTTTTTCAATGCGAACAATTCTGCCTTTTTCCAAGCACTCGCCTGTCATAAGGTCATATTTATCGCCGCTAAAGGGCGCTATCGCTTTTATGCCAAGTTTTGTTTCAATATCGGCTGCAAAGATATCGCAAACACTATCGTCACCGTGGTTTACAAAAACTGTTTTTACGGTGGATTTTGTATGTGATAACCAATCAAGCATCATATCACGGTCGGCATGACCGCTAATGCCTTGAAGCGTGGCAATACGCGCTTTGACGTTTATTTCTTCGCCAAAAAGTTTTACAGTAGTCTCGCCGTCAACAAGTTTACGACCAACTGTACCCTCTGACTGATAACCAACAAAAAGTATTGTGCTGTCGCTTCGCCATAGGTTGTGCTTTAAATGGTGGCGAATTCGTCCTGCTTCACACATACCCGAAGCCGAAAGTATAACCTTTGGGCTTTCGTCAAAGTTTATCATTTTAGAATCGTCGGAAGTTACCGATAATTTTAGGCCGTTAAATCGTATGGGGTCAATGCCCTGCTCTAAAAGGTCAAGTGTTTCACTGTCGTAATAATCGGTAAGGCCCGATGAATAAATATTTGTCGCTTCTACCGCCAAGGGACTATCGACATAAACGGCAAAGTTAGCGTGGTTTTTTACAAGTCCTTGCTCTTTAATATTGCGAATTAAATAAAGCATTTCTTGTGTTCTACCTACCGCAAAAGAAGGGATAACTACGTTACCGCCTCTATCAAAGGTTTCTTGTAAAATTTCGGTAAGTTGCGCTGTGTAATCAGGTCGAGCGCCGTGCGTACGGTCGCCGTAGGTTGATTCAACAACAACATAGTCGGCAACGGGTGGATTGCTTGAGTCGTTTATAAGCGGACGGTTGGTATTGCCAAGGTCACCCGAAAATATAATTCTTTCGGTTTTTTCGCCCTCGGTAATTTCAAATAAAATACTTGCCGAACCAAGCAAATGACCTGCGTCTATAAACGTAATTCTAACACCGTCAAAAATTTCGGTTGGCTCATTGTAATCATAATGTTTAAAAAGCTTTAATGCGTTTTCGGCATCCTGTAGGGTGTAAAGCGGTACGTATTCCCCTTGTCCTGCGCGTTTTGCTTTACGGTTGCGCCACTCGGCTTCAAACTCTTGTATGTGCGCCGAATCGCGAAGCATAATATTGCAAAGTTTTCGAGTAGCAAGGGTGGAATAAATTTCGCCTTTAAAACCTTCGGCTACAAGCGCGGGAATTTTTCCCGAGTGGTCGATATGCGCGTGAGTAAGACACACGGCGTCAATATCGCAAGCGGCAACAGGAATTTCACAATTTTCGTATATATCAATACCCTGTTCCAGACCGCAGTCGATAAGTATGTTTTTACCATTTGCTTCAAGCAACGTACAAGAACCTGTAACCTCATGCGCCGCGCCTAAAAATGTAATTTTCATACCAACACACTCCTAACGTAATTTTTTCTTTCCATTTATATTTTACCATATTTATGCTATGAAATAAAGAAAAATTTATGAATAAAAAACAAAAAACTCGCTAACTGTTAGTTGGCGAGTTTTTTCATTATATTGGTTTAATTGTAAAGTTAAAGTTTATCTTTTTTTCGTTAACTCTGTATTTTTCTGCAAGTTGTGGTCCACAAGAATTTGAACCTATTCCCGATACTTTATAATCAATACGCAAATGTGTTTTACCGTCTTTATTGAGTTCATCAATATGCTCGGCTTTGGTTAACGCAGCAGAACTATATGACGAAACGTTAAACTCAAAGTTATCGCTTTCTATACACATTTTACCAATGTTAAGCATTTTTGCGCCCGTATGATTACCGTGCTCTTGAGGACGAATATAATTTACATATTCATAATCGGCATGACTTTGGTACATACCAACAGCGCCTGCATGGCACATATCAAGATAACTTTCATACGGACCGTTTGCAAAATATTTAAACTCGGCATTTTCACTTGGTAATATAGTTTCAAACCCAAGTCGTGGTAGCCAATAGGCATTTTCGCGAATATCACCGTCGAGTGAAATGTTTATTTTGCCTAAAATGTCAACGCTTACAGTAAGGGTGTATCTTATCCAAGGCATACGGCTTACTGCCGAAACGCTACCCTTTACGATAATTACGTTATTGTTACACTCGCACTCGTAAACCTTACCAAAACGGGTGTGATAAAACTCGCCTACCCACGTTGTACCCCAGTTCACCTTTTCCTTGCGGTCGTTATCGGTAGGAGCGCGCCAACAACCAAGTTTTATTGTGTCGCAAATTTGTTTTTCGCCATCGATTTGGATATCGGTAAAGTTACCGTCGTGACGAGAGAAAACATAACGGAAGTTATCGCCCTCGATAACATAGTCGTTACCTATTTCCTTGACCTCGGCTAATGGCAATGCCTCATCCTTTACTGCCTCAAACGGTAGTTTGTGTTGAGTGTGCGCAAGCATCTCATCGCCATTTATAAGTTCACAGTTAACATACGCGCCATACTGACAGTAAAGCTCGGGAATATCAATTTTTATATTGGTTTCACAAAGTGGTTCAAGGTCTAAAACAAGGTTATTTTCATAAACTGTTTTATCATCTGCGACAATACTATACGCAAACTTAAACTCGTTAAGATTTGTAAAACTATAACGGTTTTTGACAGTTAGAACACCGTTTTCAAACGATGTTGCAATAGGTTGATAAGCGGCTTTAACCTCTAACGAGCCTGCCTTTAACGTACGGTCATAAAAGACCATACCATCGCAACAAAACTCGCCAAAGTTAACGAGTTCGCCCTCGAAATCGCCGCCGTAACATGGCACACCGTCTTTAAACACCGTGTGATCTGCCCACTCCCAAACACAACCGCCTATAAACGACTTGTGCTTGTGGAATTGCTCTACGTAAGCGTATACGTCACCGGGGCCATTACCCATAGCGTGAGAATATTCACAAAGGAATATCGGCTCTTTTATTTCGGGGTTTACAATAAATTCTTCTATCGCTTCGTGCGAAGAATACATACGAGAATAAACCTGTGACACACCGGGGAAACCTTCACGGCAAGAACACTCCCAATGGCAAAGACGCCCATCACCCAAACTCTTTACGTAGTCTGCCATAGCGACAAAGTTATCGCCATGACCCGACTCGTTACCAAGCGACCACATAATAATACTAACGTGGTTTTTGTCACGTCCTACAGTTCTTATCATACGCTCAACGTGTTCTTTTTTCCAATCGGGGTGTGTACCCGGCCAGTTGCCGGCAGGTTCGGTATAGTTATATGGTTGTGACGCGTAACGACAAATAAAACCGTGGGTTTCTATATCACACTCAAGTATAACGTAAAGACCGTACTCATCACAAAGCTCAACAAACTTTGGTGGTGGCGGATAGTGAGAAGTGCGCACACAGTTGATGTTAAGTTTTTTCATTAACTTTACGTCCTGCAAAAGTTCTTCATCGGTTTGATACCAACCGCCCGTAGCGCTTGTATCGTGATGATTTACACCATAAAGTTTAACGGGTACACCGTTTATAAGCAACTCCCTATCGTTTGAAATTTCAATAGTTCTAAATGCGGTTTTTTGAACAATTTCTTCGCCATCGCGTGTTATCTTAACGGTGTAGAGTTTTGGTTTTTCGGCGCTCCAAAAAACAGGATTTTCAACAAAAAATTCTACATTTTCACCGCTTTGTTTATCAAGCAATATGCCGTTTGTATCATATAATTCGGCATTAATTTCTTTACCTGCGTTAACTATGATTTTATTATCGCGAGCAAAAACATCAATATCAACAACGTGGTCAAACGGACGTTGTAATATATAGCAATCACGGAAAATACCGTTCATTCTAAAGAAGTCCTGACACTCAAGATAACTTCCGCAACACCATTTAAGTACCTTTACGGTAATATCATTTTCGCCCTCGGTTACGTATTCGGTTATGTCAAATTCGGCTTGTAAATGACTTCCCTCGGTAAAGCCCACATAATTACCGTTTATATAAAGAAACGCGCAAGAAGACACGCCCTCGAGCACAAAATACACCTTACCCCAAAGTTTAGCAATATTAAACTTACGATTATAAACACCGCAAGGGTTATCGTCAGGCGCATAAGGCATATCAACAGGATAAGGATACTCCTGATTGGAGTAGTTAGGTATATCATACCCCTCGGTTTGCCAACTTGACGGCACAGGTATTGTGTCCCAATCGGTAATTATATCAGAAACATCAACCTCTCGTGAAAAATACTTAAAATTCCAAGTACCGTTAAGCAGATTATATTCCGACACACCTGAAGGAATATAATAACTTCTTTGTGGAAGACGGTTCTCACTTGTTTTAAATGGGTTTTCATAAATTCTCATAATGATTCCTCTACTTATCGCGAAGATATAATGTTCTTGAATTTCGATGTTTATACACGCTAAGCACAAGTCCTACACCTAAATATACACACATAAGCGAAGTACCGCCCGCGCTAAAAAACGGTAACGTTACACCAATAACCGGCATAAGCGCAATACACATACCAACGTTAATAACCATTTGCGCAAAAATCATTCCAAAAAAGCCAACGCAAATAATTTTTCCGTTTTGTTTGTTACAGTTTCGCGCAATATTTATGGACCTAAAACATATTGCCGACACTACCAAAAGCACAAGCATACAACCGAGAGCAAAACCCATTTCTTCGCCTATACTTACAAAGATAAAGTCATTTTGACCCTCAGGCACACCGCCCATTTGGGTAAGACTGCCTTGGAATAACCCTTGTCCGCCAAGACCGCCGTTTGCAAGCGCCATACGACCGCGATACTGCTGATAAGTAGCGCCCATAATATCTGATTCTATATCAAACATATTAACAAGTCGGGTGCGTTGTTCATCGTTCATTATTATAAAATAAATCAGTGGCGATGCCGCCGCAAGCAAGCTGAATGCCAATATAAAATACTTCCACGAAACACCTGCCGCCCACATCATACAAAGCACCATAATGGCAAAAACAAGCGCCGTACCGTCGTCACCCTGAAAATGTATCAACACTACCGGAATTGCGCCGTGAGCGCACACGGGAATCAAATATTTTAACTTATTTATATTATCCTTAACTTTGCTTAAATGACCTGAAAAAGTAATTATAAAACAAATCTTTAAAAGTTCTGACGGTTGAAAGGTTGTAATTCCCAAATCAAGCCACGCCTTATCGTCGGTACCTTCAGGCGCCCAACCAATAAAAAAGGTTAGTATTACGGGGATTATTCCAAGCGCTGCAAACAAAAACCAATATTTTGAAAATCGTTCATAATCTATGCTCGAAATAACTATTGCGGCAGCAATGCCAATAAGCATACCTATAATTTGAACAAATAACGGACGCAACGTGTCGAGATATCTCGTTGCAGAAAACACTGCCAAACAACCGTAGCTTGTGGCAAAAATACAAAGTATTAACATAAGTTTATCGGTC
>JAFYQN010000168.1 GCA_017559885.1 Clostridia bacterium | reverse complement strand
TTTTGTATTTGTTGTTGGAGAAAATAAATATACTCCATAAAAAAAGAAGGTTAAAAAATGCTTATAGATTTTCACACCCACGCTTTTCCCGAGAAAATAGCGCCTAAAGCGATAGAAAAGTTAAGTTTTGTATCAGGCGGACTTGATCCTTATACCAACGGTACTGTCGTGGGTCTTAAAGAGTCAATGAAAAAAGGCGACGTTGCTGCGTCGGTAGTGCTTAATATTGCCACAAACGCTCACCAACAAAAAAACGTTAACGATTTTGCCATTTCTATAAATAACAATAAAGATATTTTTGCTTTTGGTTCGGTTTTTCCTTTTAGCGACGACGCGCTTTGCGAACTTGAGCGCATTAAAGATAACGGTTTAAAGGGTGTAAAACTACATCCCGACTATCAGGGATTTAACGTTGACGATATGCGGCTAAAACCGCTTTATAAAAAGATTTCGGAATTGGGGCTTATAACAGTCTTTCATACGGGGCTTGATTATGGATTTGCTCCGCCTTACGGCGCCACACCCGAAAAAATGGCAACTGCGCTCGAGTGGTTTAGCACTCCCGTTATAGCGGCGCATTGGGGCGGAATAAATTGCGGCGAAGAGGTAATTAAACATCTTTGCGGTAAAAATATATATTTTGACACGTCAATGGGCTACGCTATGATGCCAAAATATTATGCCGAAAAGATTATGGCGCTTCACACACCCGATAAAATGCTTTTTGGCACCGATACGCCGTGGCATACGCCCCAAATGGAAATGCGTTTGCTTGACACGTTGGGATTATCGGATGATGATAAAGATAAAATCACTCACAAAAACGCGCAAAAACTTTTGGGGATAAATAAGTAATGAATTATAAACGTTTAAAATGGGCGTGTTATACGTCTAACATAACGATGTCGGTGGTGGCTTGCTTTTCTGCCGTTTTGTTTATGACATTTCGCGAACTTTATAACATATCATATTCTTTGTTGGGACTTTTAGTTTTAATAAATTTTTTAACCCAACTTGGAATTGATTTGTTGCTATCGTTCTTTCCACATAAATTTGATATAGAAAAATCAGTAAAGCAAATACCTGTACTTGCTACGATAGGTATGCTTATCTATGCCTTGTGGCCTATGTTTTTTGCCGACACGGCATACATAGGACTGCTTATAGGCACAATCATTTTTTCGGCGGCAGGCGGATTTAACGAGGTACTTATAAGCCCCGTTATAGCGGCAATACCAAGTGATAATCCCGACCGAGAGATGAGCAAACTTCACTCTATTTATGCTTGGGGTGTGGTTGGCGTCGTAACTTTAAGCACAATCTTTTTAAAACTGTTTGGTAATCAAAATTGGCATTATTTAGCGCTTGCTTTTGTTTTGATGCCGTTGTCATCAATTATTTTGTTTATTGGCGCAAAGGTGCCTAATCTTTCGACGTTGGAATCGGTTTCGGGGGTTGGCAAACTGCTTAAAAAACCAATACTTTGGTTTTGTGTGCTTGCAATATTTTTTGGCGGCGCTGCAGAGCAGGTCATGCAACAATGGTCGTCAAGTTATTTAGAACGGGCGCTTGGTATACCTAAAATTTGGGGCGATATACTTGGTATGGCGCTTTTTGCCACATTTTTAGGACTCGGTAGAAGTTTGTATGCAAAGTTTGGTAAAAACATAGGCGCAGTATTAATTTTGGGCGCTACGGCGGCGGTAATTTGTTACATAACAGCGGCTTCAACCAATAACGCTTTGATAGGTTTATTCACCTGCGCGTTTACCGGTTTTTGCGTTTCGATGCTATGGCCCGGTAGTCTTATAGTATCGTCCGACATAATTACCGACGGCGGCGTATTTATATTTGCTATGATGGCGTCGGGCGGTGACTTGGGCGCGGCAATGGGTCCTCAAATTTCGGGTGTCGTGACCGATATTGTAATTACAAGTCCTACGTTAAACGGTTTGGCGCAGTCGATGAACATATCTACCGAAACGCTCGGCATGAAAGCGGGTATTTTGGTAGGCGCAGTATTTTCACTGTTGGCAATACCAATGATGATTATAATAACTACGGTTAGAAATAAAACCAAAAAGAATTAATCTTTAGGAGTATAAATGGATATTAAACAAGAATCATTAAAAAAACATTATGAGTGGCAGGGCAAGATAGAGGTTGTATCTCGTACCAAAGTTGCCAATAGTAACGACTTATCTTTGGCGTACACTCCCGGTGTTGCCGAGCCATGTTTAGAAATACAAAAAGATATAAATAAGTCTTATGAACTAACCCGTCGAAGCAATTTGGTTGCCGTTATAACCGATGGTAGCGCGGTGTTGGGTCTTGGAGATATAGGCGCAGAAGCAGGTATGCCCGTTATGGAAGGCAAGTGCGTTCTTTTTAAAGAATTTGCCAGTGTAGATGCTTTCCCACTTTGTATAAAAACGCAGGATATTGATGAAATAGTCAGAACCATCTATCTTTTATCGGGGTCGTTTGGCGGCATAAACCTTGAGGATATTGCCGCGCCTCGTTGTTTTGAAATAGAAAGTCGACTTAAAGAAATTTGCGACATACCAATATTTCACGATGACCAACACGGTACGGCGGTAGTAGTTGCCGCGGCGCTTATAAACGCGCTTAAGGTTGTTGGTAAAAATATTACCGATATTAAATGCGTTATAAACGGCGCAGGTGCCGCAGGCACTGCGATTGGCGAGCATCTTTTGGATATGGGCGTTAAAAACCTTGTTATGTGTGACAGGTTTGGCGCAATATATAAAGGTATGCCAAATTTAAGCGAGGCGCACAACCAACTCGCAAACAAAACCAACCCTAATTGTGAAAATGGCGGTCTTGCCGACGTGTTAAAGGATGCCGACGTATTTATTGGCGTATCCGCGCCAAACATTGTAACGAGTGAAATGATAGCGACTATGGCAAAGGGCGCGATTGTTTTTCCAATGGCAAACCCCGTACCCGAAATTATGCCCGACAAGGCAATTTTGGGCGGCGCCGCAGTTGTTGGTACAGGCAGGTCGGATTTTGCCAATCAAATAAACAACGTATTGGCATTCCCGGGTATATTCCGTGGCGCGCTTGACGTAAGGGCAAGTGATATAAACAAACAAATGCTTACCGCCGCTTCGCACGCAATAGCGTCTTTGGTAAATGATGACGAATTATCGGCAGATTACATCCTGCCAAAAGCGTTTGACAGTCGAATAGCCCCCACCGTTGCAAAAGCAGTAGCCGATGCCGCGCGCAAAAGTGGTGTCGCAAGAATTTAATATTTAATACATAAAAACACACCTGCCATAAAAATATAGCAAGTGTGTTTTTTATTGCTTTACAAATTAAAAATAATATGATATAACATATATAGTGTTTTGAAAAAATCAAAACCACAATAGAAAGGGGATTTTCAAAAATGAAAATGATCTACAACGTAGAAGACAAGCCAAAATTTGGGCAAATACTTGTTTTTGCATTCCAACAGCTTTTGGCAATTTTGGCGGCAACCATTTTGGTTCCTGTTATTACAAACAACGCAGTTAATAGTGCTATAGCAGACGGAAAAATCACATGGCAATTTACTAATGAAATGGATATGGCGGCGGCTCTTTTTGGCGCCGGCGTGGGCACATTGGTTTATCAGTTGTTTACCAAGTTTAAGAGTCCTGTATTCTTGGGTTCTTCTTTTGCATTCTTGGGTTCTTTGGCGGCGGCATTTGCAGGCGCAGTTTCAGCGCAGGCAGGTTATGCAGGATTGATCATAGGCGCTGTTATGGCAGGTCTTGTTTACGTGGTTATAGCTATAATTGTAAAAATTGCAGGCGTTAACTGGCTAAACAAACTTATGCCACCGGTAGTTATCGGTCCTACAGTTGCAATCATCGGTTTGTCACTTGCCGGCAACGCTATTTCTGACCTTACAAAAGGCGGTTTGCAACCGGAAGTAACAGATTATGTATTAAAGTATGCTGAAGATGGTACAGCATTTGTTGCCGAAACAACAAAATACGAATCGCTCGCTTCCCCGTATGTTGCTTTGATTTGCGGTTTGGTTACATTGATTGTAGTTATGGTAGCCGCAACCTATGGCAAAAAGATGGCAAAACTTATTCCGTTTATTATAGGTATAGCTGCAGGTTATGCAGTTGCCGCTATCTTTACATTTATCGGTATCAAAACCGGCAATGACGCTCTAAAGGTTATTGACTTTACACCACTTACTTCTTTGTGGGTAAACGGTGTTAACTTCAACACATTTGTATCTGTTCCTCAGTTTAGTTTCTTGGAAGCTATCAAGGGTGTAAAAGAAATCACTCCTGCTTACCTCGGCACACTTGCTGCGGCATACGTACCTGTAGCATTTGTTGTATTTGCTGAGCACGTTGCAGACCATAAAAACATTTCTTCTATCATTGAGCGCGACTTGCTCAAAGAACCAGGTCTCCACAGAACACTTCTTGGCGACGGTGTAGGTTCTATGTTTGGCGCATTCTTTGGCGGTTGTCCAAATACTACCTATGGCGAATCTGTAGCTTGTGTTGCTATTACTCGTAACGCTTCTTCAATCACCATTATTACTACCGCAATTTTTGCAATGATGTTTGCATTTATCGCTCCGGCAACCGGTTTGTTAAGAACTATTCCAAACTGTGTAATGGGCGGCGTTTGTATGGCGCTTTACGGCTTTATCGCAGTAAGCGGTCTCAAGATGTTGCAACCTGTTGACCTTAACAAAAACCGCAACCTGTTTGTTGCATCGGTTATTTTGATTGCAGGTATCGGTGGTTTGTCACTTTCATTTGGCAATATCACAATTACAACTATTGCTTGCGCGCTTATTCTCGGTATTGTTACAAACATCATTCTTTCTAAAAAGAAAGACGACGATGCTGAATAATTAACTAAATAATAAAATAGCCACAGTTTAATGAACTGTGGCTATTTTTTTAACATACATAATATGTATATATATTAATATATATACTATATATAGAAGTGAGGGGTGCCAAGGTTAGAATTGCCAATTTTGGAGGGTTTGACAATTGTTTTGACATTTTTTGACATAAAATGCTCCAAAATCAAAGGTTACAAGTTTGTAACCTTTTAAAAATGCCGTTTTTTTGGTCAGGTTGCACAAAAACGAGGGTGTTTATATGTTTGA
>JAFYQN010000167.1 GCA_017559885.1 Clostridia bacterium | reverse complement strand
TAATAAAGATTCGTCAATCAACTCGTGTTGACGAGCAAACAAAAACAAAAGCAAAACAAATATTAAAGAATGACTTTGATAGTTCAATTTTGAATTGATTTTATAATAAGTTTTACTGCTTGACAACTCCCCTGTTCCAAGTTAAAATGCACCAAACAAACAACTCCCCAAGGCGATGAATTTTATCGCTTTGGGGAGTTGTTTTTATAAATACCTTTTTATAATCTCTATCTTTTCTTGGTCTTTCTTTTGACGAATGTTTATTCTGTATCCGTCTTTTATTGACGTAGAGTAAACCTTTAAATACTGCTCTAAAGTTAGTATTTTAAACGTGGTATCGCTGTCGTGATGCTCATTTATATCGGAAATTTTAATATCGCCAAAGATTTCTAATTCTTCAATAGATGCGTAAGAATAACTAACGTCGTCATTTTTAAAGGTGTGCTCGTGTTCGTCATAAAGCGTGTACCCTTCCCCTTCTAACACGTTTTTAAACTCATTCCAATGCTCGTTTAAAAACTGTTGGGGAATTAATATATCAATATCGTCGGCATTTAAATCTTCGCCTGTTATATATTCAAGACCCAACGAGCCATACATTAGCGGTACGATATCAAACTTTTTATTAAGCAGTTTTGCATTTTTAAAAAATAATGATTTTTTCACAATCGCTTTTTTATAACCTTTTTGCACCAAGTACGTTTGTTACAGTTGGGGCATTTTAGATAACGGGTTGTACCCATATGCATTGCATTTAATGCTTCCTTATAAGTTGGCACGATTTCGTAACCGCAATTTTTACATTTGTAAGCGCCTACGCTTACCTCAAGTTTTAGCGCATAGAAACAAGGAATTAAAAATACAACTGTTGCTCCAAGTATTGCGACAAGTTGCCATACGCCTTCGGGTATTAAAAATGCAGCGGCAGATATACTCGCAAGCAAACCAATTATGCTTACAATCATTATCGCCCACATAGATGTCCATATCGTTTTGTTTTTGCGTTCTATTTCTTTTGCAAGCTCAAGTAAAAGTTGTTCGTTTTGTTGATTGTTGTTTTCCATTTCTATTTTCTCCCCTCTTAACAATTCATTTACGCTAATTTCTAAAATAGCGCAAAGCTGCAACATAATTGACGTGTCGGGCATAGCAATGCCTCGCTCCCACTTGGATATCGCCTTATCGGTGATACCAATTTTTTCAGACAATTGCAGTTGTGTTAAATTTTTATGTTTTCTGCGCTCAGCTATAAATTTTCCAATTTTTATTTGGTCCATAAGGCGCCTCCTTTCAATTGCATTGTATACGTAATATCTTAAAAAGTACACCTACCGTTGGTTTAGTGAGGAGAAATAAACCGTTTGTAAGCAATTTTTTTATAAATCAATTTCTATTTCGTACTTTTTGTCTATTAAAATATAGTTTGCATTATATTTTTTACATTGTTTTAACGCTTGCGCGTTATCTTGTAAAACGCCTTCTAAAGTGCAGTAATCATCAATACGGTTTTCAATAACACACGCATATTTTTTTATATCATCGAAATGATTTTTGATATAGCTTTCACTCATTACAAGGCAATAGTATTTAATATGTTTAAGGTAAGACATCTCAAAATCTTTTGCCCAATCGGCAGGAATATAACAACCCTCTACAATAAGGTTTTGCTCGTTTTCGATTGCAGTTTTAACCATCTCGCGAACAATTGGCCACAAATAGTTTGTAAGGTCGTTATCATCACTTAGTGGTGTAAGGTCGGTATTTCCGCTACGGATAAGCCCCATTTTTAAATGGTCGATTGACAAATATGGGTAGTTGTATTTTTTAAGCAACCTTTGAGCAAGTTGTGTCTTGCCCGTATGCGACGCGCCTGTAATTAAGATAATCATTTATAACTCCTACGTTAATTTATATTTACAATATAATTATATCATAGGTCTACAATTATTTCAATAAAATGCGCAACTGCTTAATTTTGAAAGTAAATATTTTGTTGTTTATTTAGCGGATAGTTTATAAGGCAACTTGACTGTAAATTTTCTTTGTGCATATCTACCGCGCATATATGACTATTGTCATAGGTAGTGTAATAATAAATACCACGATCGGTATTACAACAAGAACTGTATATTGTAACGGCGTATAAGTCGTTATCAAGTTTTACGCAACCGCGAGGCATCTCAACCGATTTTAATATATGAAAAAACTGACTAACGCTCTCACTTTCGGAATTACACGAGACCGAATTACTTTTTACAAAAGTTGCCCTTACAAACCTTGACATAGACGAACTATCCCCCGGCAGTCCCATTGCGCCCATACCGCGAGAATAGGTTTTAAGTTGTAAGTCGTTTTTTGCAAAAAAGGTTTTTGGGGGCGCGGCGTTTGTAAGCGACATATAGTTATTTAAATTAAATATCTGATAATCAAAAGTAGGATTGTTGGTAAGCACACCGACAGGGTTATCGTATACCTTTATACCCGACTTTACCGCTTCAAGCGTAATAGAACGCTCTTTGTCCGATATTATCCAATGAAGTGGTGTAATGGGTAAATTATCGCAAAATTTTTGGTTTAAAAGATTAATTTTGCTAAGCAGTTTTTCGACTTCGCAAATATTTTTACACTGACATAAAATCCAAGGTATAAACTCAAATGGAGTTATATTATCTTGCGCCTCACAATACGGTTTATAGTCGGCATTATCGGGAAAATTAAGTGCGGCAACGCTAAGCCCTTTTTCGTTTGTCGCGTCGTAATATAGCGGATAATCGTCCACCACGTATGCTATACCAATCATTGCAAAATGGGTTTTTATCTCCCCCATTTTTTTAAAACGAAAAGTATAGTTTCGCGGTGTAATTGTAACCGTTTCGTTATAAGAATATTCTAAGTCAAGATTTCTGCCAAAATAATGGTCTTTTGTTTTATAACTAATTGCTGTGCACACACTACTGCTCCTAATGTTTTAATATATTTATTTTATCATTAATCGGTCAATAAATACCTCATATAAAAAATAACCGCTAAAGTTTTACCTTTAGCGATTATTTTTTATATTTAAATTACTAACGTAACTATACATCATTACAAGTCCTGCGCTTAATATTGCGCCGCCGATAATATCTGTAAACCAGTGCACACCCGAAATAAGTCGCGCTATCACCATAAAGGCGATAAATATGATAATCGAAAACGTTACAAAACGGCTTAACAAAACGCTTTTTATACGAGCATTTAACTGCATAATTGCGGTTGACATTACACACATTACAAGCATTGTGGTAGATGACGGGTACGACGCTTCTAAATTTCCGTTTATAAGTATTGGTCTATAGTTTATGACAAGTATTTCAAATAAAAGGTATACTGCCATTACAACAACGTAAAAAACACCTAAAACAAGTATGCTGTAATCAACCTTTAAAATGTTTTTGCGACAAATCAACTGAACAAGACCCAATATACCAAAACCCATCACAATCGCAAATGGCACAAGTCCTAACCAATCGGTTACGATATAAAGCCACATATTTACACCCGTAAACTTGTGAACAAAAAGGTTTAGCGCCCCAAAACCGACTGTTGACCCTTGCGGACCTATCGGTTTTATATCTATAAATCGGACTGCTAAAGTCCACAATACAAATAGTATGAGCATACATATCGCGATGTAAAGATTTTTTGTGTTTTGTTTTTTCATAATTATTACCTTCTTTTTATGTATTTGACTTTCGCCATAACACACTTTACAAGAAGATAATTAAATTGCCAAGAAACGCTATGTCACACCCGCGACACGTTTAGTATCATTACTTTAATAATCAAAAAAACAAACAAAAATACTGCCGCATAGGGTTGCAAACTAATAATAAACAATAGCGCGCCGATTGCGCTAATTATTAATGATATTATACTTTTGTTTTTTACCCAAAACGCGCCGTTATAGTTTTGTAGCGAAAGGGTTAATACTCCAAATAAAACGGTAATAATTACCACAGCAAAATAAGCAATTTTTAACCAAGGCGCAGTTGTAGTTACGTTTAGCAAAGATACGTCGCGAATTACTTCGTCTGTTTTATAGGCAAAAAGCGGTAAAAAAAGGAACAGTAACACGCTTATATCAAGCAAACCAAATACCACGTCGCGAAAATGCTTTTGCTTTTGTTTGTTGTCCTCTTCGGCAAGGCACAACAACTGTTCGCCCGATAGCAACTCGTCAATACTTACCGAAAAAAGTTTTGCTATCGCTTTAAGCGATTCTATATTTGGGGTGCCGCGACCTGACTCCCATTTTGATACAGCGGTACGCGATACAAAAAGCATTTCGGCAAGTTGGTCTTGCGTGAGTCCTTTTTGTTTTCGCAGATCTTGTAATTTTTCGTTAAATTGCATTATTTATTACACCTCTACCACACAAACGGTATAATTTTGTATTTTACTTTTTGTTTGTATTCACGATATCCGTCAAGTTGCTCGCTTAATACCTGCTCTTCATTTTTTATGCGCAACGCTATTATTAAAGGGTATGCGAGGAATATAACAAACGCAAACCAAGAACCAAGAATTAGCGGTATCATTAAAAACAGTAGTATTGTTGCCATATACATTGGGTGACGCACAATGCCGTAAAGACCTGTGTCTATTACCTTTTGGTTTTCTTGCACCTCTATAGTACGCGAAAGATAGGCATTTTCTCGCATAACCTCGGCATATAGCGCGTAAGATGCTAAAAATAGTGCTGAGGCGATTATTTGCACTGTAGTGGGTACATTTGACCACCCAAAGCGAAAATCAAGCCCTGCCACAATAAAACCACCAAGGAATATAAGTGCCGAGAATGCCACAACACCTTTTTGTGTGTCTTCTTTTTCTTTGCTCTGGAGCCGTTTTTTGAGTAGATCGGGCGCTTTTATAAACATTACCACACCCATTATAAGCATTGGTATAAAAAGAAGCGCTACAAACGTCCATCCGCCTATGTAGTTAAATGTTCCTGCCGGTAGGAATATAAGAACGCCCACAAGTAGTAAACCTATTAAAAATTTTGTAAGTCCGTTAAGTAGTAGTTTCATGTTTCCACCTCGGCAAATTGAAATTAATTATACGTTTAATTAATTATACCACCCAGTAACGACATTTTCAATTGCAATCTAACCCAAATAATCTATTGCCTTTTCATTTGGTTTAAAAAACACAAAACTGCAACCGCGGTTATAACTACACTGTATATAATAATCGGCGCAATATGTGATAACGCTATGCTAAACTCTCCGCTAAACAATGCTTTTTCCATTTCCGATGCGTGAAAAAACGGCAATATTATTGCAATTTTTTTAAACAACCCACCTACAAGTTCTAAATCAAACCATACGCCCGAAAGATATGCGCAAAGGTTGGTAAGCAAAGCGCCACAAATACCACCGACCTGTTTTACTGTAAAAATACTGCCACACAACAGTCCCAACGCGATATTAAAAACTGCCATCGGAATAATGCCAACAACTGCATAAATAATGTTTACGCTAAGGTCGAGTCCTAAAGGAATCGCTACCAAATAACATATAACTGTCTGCCCGATAGCGATTGGCAATAACGGCAACATATAGCCAATAATAAAATCAAAACCCGTAAGTGGCGTTGTATATAATCTATGCAAAAAGGCGCTTTCACGGTCCTTTGCGATTAGCGTTGCCGAAAACAAAGTAATAAATGAAAGTCCAAACACAGTTATACCGGGGGTTAACGTATCAATAGCAAAAAGCTTTACAGGTATATTTGCCTGAATAGCGCTTAAAAGCAATAATAACACTATAGGAAAACCCAATCCAAAGCCAAGATTTATAGGGTCACGCAAAATCTCTTTTGCGCATCTTTTAGCAAAGGTTATTCTTTTCATACCGTATCCTCCCTTACAATAGCAACAAATGCGTTTTCAAAATTATCGGTTGCCATCTTTTGTTTAAGTTGGTCAGCGGTTCCTATCGCAAGAAGTCTACCGTTTTTCATAATACCGATTCTATCTGACAATGCCTCGGCTTCTTGCATATAGTGGGTTGTTAATATAACCGTAACTTTACCCTTTAAGCAAAGAATTAAATCCCATAGTTCTTGTCTTGCGATAACGTCAAGTCCAAGTGTGGGTTCGTCTAAAAACAAAATTTCGGGTTCGCTAATTAGCGCCATAGCAATACTTACGCGCCTACAGTAACCGCCCGATAACTTTGACGCTTTTTGTTTTAAAACGTTGTTTAGACCGAATTGCTCACAAAGTTTTATAACCTTTTCTTTTGTTTTTTGTTTTGAAAAACCGTGAATACCGCAAATTAGTTCTAAATTTTCCTTTACGGTTAAATTTGGAGCGACTGCCGTTTCTTGTGGGGAGACTCCAATTATTCGCTTTACCTCGTTTGGTTGCGTTTTTATACTGTATCCTCCAACAAATGCATCGCCATCGCTTGCTTTTGTCAGGCAAGAAAGCATTTTTATGGTGGTGGTTTTTCCTGCGCCGTTTACACCAAGCAAAGCAAATAATTCGCCCTTTTGTATATCTAAATTAAGGTTGTCTACCGCGGTTAAATTTTTATACCGTTTGGTAAGACCTGTAGTTTTTATTGCATGCATTATATAACCTCCTTTTTGATTACAATATCATAAAAATAAATATAAAACATTATTTTAAAGTTATTCGGTCAATTTTTACGTATAATTGGTAAAAAACTAAAACTCCCTTATTACAGGGAGCAATGTGTTATATACCATAAGTTTTTGTAATAGGGTCCATAAAAAGTGGTATTTTAGGAGGCGCAAAAGTAAAAACGAAAAACAAAACCGCTATAATACAAAGAATTATTATTGCCACTATAGGTGATTTGCAAAAGTTTTTGTCGCTTTTCATAAATCGGGTCTCGACAATAAAACCAACTGCCGCCGCAATATAAAAAATTAAAATATTAAACCAATCTATCGATATACCCAAAATACCCTTGTAGGTATAATATATCGTGGGTATTACAATAAGCCCCGTTAAAATGCCGATAAGTTTTGCGCACCAAAATTTGTTGTAATCTTTGGCAAAGTAACGACTTTGAAAAATGGCGAAAATAAGCATAGGAAAAAACAGCAGTTTCATATGCTCCCACGTGGACTCATTTACACCCGAAAACAATGCCGAAAAAGCGCTACCCGTAATGTCGTAAAGAAAGTGCAATAACATGCCAAAAACACCCGTAAAAACAAATCCTGCAAACTGCCAAAACGGTAACGGTTTTTTCATATAATCCCCCCACTAAATAAAGTATATTCAAATTATGGCGGTATATGAAAAAAGGCAGAGATAAATCTCTGCCAAAAAAATATGTTCTATTTATAAACAATATTCGCCTTTTGCTTTATTATATCCATACAGGTATGAACCTGCTCAGTAACTGCGCTATTTTTTTGGTATTCATCTTTTCTTTTACCGCTTATATAATCGCAAAGTGCTACTGCCTCATAACCCATAAGAGTTTCTTTTGAAATATTATC
>JAFYQN010000166.1 GCA_017559885.1 Clostridia bacterium | reverse complement strand
TGTTTCGATACCGCATCCCAAAACCTTCAAAAGGTCAAGGATTACGTCACTTTTGAAAATCTTTGAATAGTCAGCCTTCAAGCAGTTCAGGATTTTGCCTCGAATCGGCATAATTGCCTGGAAATTCGGGTCACGGGCAAGTTTACAAGAACCCAAAGCCGAGTCACCCTCAACTATATAAAGTTCACGTTCATTAACGTCCTTGCTACGACAGTCAACAAACTTTTGTACGCGGTCTGCTATTGTGTTGCCTGTAGAAAGTGTCTTTTTAAGGTTTATTCTTTCCTTTTCGCTTCTTTCACGGCTTCGCTTGTTTATAAGCACCTGTTCTGCAATTTTTTCGGCTTCTGCTTTATTTTCTATAAAATAGATTTCAAGCTGATGACGGAAAAACTCGGTCATAGCGTCGCCTATAAATTTGTTGGTTATGCTCTTTTTGGTTTGGTTTTCGTATGATACCAAGCCGCCCGGTGAAAAGGATGATACCACAAGTACCAAACACTCTTCTATATCGGAAAAGGTTATCTTGCTTTCGCCGCTTTTATATTTGTTGTTTTGTTTTAGGTAAGCGTCTATTTGATAAACAAACGCGTTTCTTACCGCGCGCTCGGGCGCACCGCCGTATTCAAGCCAACTCGAGTTGTGATAATACTCTTTTAAAGTGTGTCGGTTAGAAAATGTAACTGCCGCGTTTATCTTTACCTTATATTCGGGTTTATCATCGCGGTCTCGACCCTTTCTCTCGGCAGACCAAAACTGTACCGAGGTAAGTTTTTCTTCGTCAACCTTTTCATTTACGTAGTCGGTAATACCATTTTCGTAAATTATATCTTGTGTGATATATCTCGCGCCTTGTTGCTCACGGAATTCAAAGAGTAATCCGTCGTTTACAATCGCCTGTCTTTTAAGTGTATCAATAAAATAATCGCGAGGAATATTTATATCGGTAAAAACTTCTATATCGGGTTTCCAACGAATTTTTGTACCGGTCTCTCGACCTGTGTATTCTTCGCGCTTTAGTCCGCCCTTGTTAAAGCCCTTTTCAAAATGCAGGTTGTATTTAAAGCCGTCACGGCGCACCTCAACATCCATCCACTCGGCCGCATACTGTGTCGCGCAAAGACCCAAACCGTTTAGACCTATTGATGTGCTGTAGTTAGAACCTTCATCGGTGCCGTACTTACCGCCCGCATACATCTCGCAAAAAACCATTTCCCAGTTTTCACAATCGTATTTAGAGTTGTAGTCAACAGGGCAACCACGACCAAAGTCTTGTACCTCGATAGAGTTGTCGCTATGATAGGTAACAACAATCTTCTTGCCGTAACCCTCTCGCGCTTCGTCGATAGAGTTAGATATAATTTCAAAAACCGAGTGTTCGCAACCATCAAGGCCATCAGAACCAAATATAACGCCGGGGCGCTTTCGCACCCTGTCGGGACCTTCAAGTTTTTGAATACTGGTATTATCGTATTGTGCTTTTGCTTTAGCCAAAAATTACACTTCCTTGAAAAAATTCACATTTATATACAGTGTACATTATACACTAAATGTTGTGGTTTAGTCAAGGTTTAAAACGCATATTTGCCATATAATATAACAAAAAAGCCCCGACTATGTCGGAGCTTAATAATCACCTATTAACCTATGTTTATATATGGCGCAGGATTTACGTTTCTACCGCCTACAATAACCTCAAAATGCAAATGGTTACCTGTAGACTGACCTGTAGTACCAACAAGCGCTATAACCTCGCCCTGTGATACTGTGTCGCCCACGTTACAACAAAGTTGCTTTGCATGAGCATAAACTGTACGCATACCGTTTGAATGTTCAATTATAACACAGTAACCGTAGTTTCCCTTCCAACCTGAATATACAACTTTACCCTCTGCCACTGCGTAAATTGACGTGCCGCTTGGAGCGCGAAGGTCAAGACCTTTGTGATTTCTACCGTCGCCATAATATGCGCTTACCTGCCATGTACCTGCAGGTAGTGGGAATATAAAACCAATGTTGTTAGCCGCTTGACCCACAGATGCGTTTGGTTTTGCCGTGCCCTTTATAACAACTTCGTTTACAGGGGCAATTACAACCTGACTGTCAACGTCGGTACATGACTGAACTTTACCGTCAATCATTACAACGTCTTGTGTGACACGGTTAACACCCGAAGCGCCAACGACTGCTACTTTTTTATAGCCGATAAGTTGCTCGTCGGTTGTTTTAACAACACTTTGGTAAGGAACCATAACGTCGGTAGTTTGACGCATCTTGGTAACTACCGAAAGCGAACTTACTACTGTTTGTACTTTAAGTGTATTGTCAAGTTCGCTTGCCATAAAGTAACCTTGTTCGGTGGTGACACTCTGAGCAAAATGACTTGTACACTCTACGCCCTCAACGTCAAATGCATTAAGGCGGCTATTGATAACGCCCTCGAGTACTTCGCTTTGGGCGCAAGCAACCTTATTACCGTCTACATAAAGGGTTGTACCCTCTACAATCGCGTCGGTATTGTTAATAATTGCATTTGCAACTTCTTGGGTATTGTTTATATTTTCATTAAGAGTTACAGTTGTGTTAAAAGTAGGTTCTTCTACAACCGATTCAACGTCTTTGTCGCCTACCATATTTATAACAAGCGCCAAAGCGTCATTAAACTGTTGTTTACTGCTAACGGTAGCAATTATACGACCGCTGTAGTTTACGTTGTATGCTAAGCGTGCGCCTGTAAAAGAAAAGCTTGCTACCAATGCAATAACTGCTATTATAGCAAACGCGCCGCGTTTTGCCTTGCTTGAACTATTTTTAATTGTCGATGCGCAAACCTTTACGCTTTTTAATATAAGCGGAATTACATCATCAAAAATAGCGCATTCTCCTTCCAAAAGATTACAATTTTGTAACAATTTCCTTTACTATTATACCCAAAGGTTACAAAATTGCAACCTTTTTCTTTAAAAAATTAAAAATTTTTAACCTTTTTGTGCAAAATATACTGCTTTACAATGTTTGATAATGCATTTATAATTAAATTGTATAAAAAGTTTATTGAAAAATTTGTGACTTATTATTTATAAATGTGTACTAATATTGTGAAGGGGTGATATTTTTGGAAGACAACAAAATAATAGAACTGTATTTTATGCGCGACGACACTGCGATAAGTGAAACAAAGCGTAAATATGGCAAACTGCTTTACTCAATATCGTACAACATATTAAAAACAAAAGAAGACGCGGAAGAATGCGAAAATGATACATATATTTCTGCGTGGGAATGTATTCCACCAAACAATCCGCAAGCACTTTCCGCCTTTTTAGGTCGTATTACACGCAACATATCTTTCAAAAAGTTAAAGCACCGCAACGCCCAAAAGCGTGGCGGCGGTAACGGCGCTATGCCGCTTGACGAACTTTCTAACATAATTCCCGACAGTTGCGATGCCTTTTCACAATTAGAACTTACCGAAATATTAAACGCCTTTTTGCGCTCGTTACCCACGCGCGAAAGACAGGTGTTTATATGCCACTATTGGTATTGTGATTCCATAAAAGATATCGCCCGTCAGTTTGGTTTTACGCAAAGCAAGGTAAAAATGATGCTATCTCGCACACGCAAAAAATTACTTGAACATTTAAAACGCGAGGAGGTATATATATGAATAATGATATTTTCGAATCGGCTTTTGGCGAAATAGACGATGAACTTATAGCCGAAGCAAAATCTCCTGCAATAAGAATTGCCGCAAGACGCAAAAAAATTCTCATAAGCACGATTGCGGCTTGTGTTGCGGCAGTACTTGTGAGCATACCGTCGATTAAAGTATTAAGCGATTTAAACGATAGTGAGTTTACAACCTCTGATGACACGGAAATTATATATGAAGAAGAAATCATATATGAGCAATCCCCTGAGCAAACACAAAGTGGTACACAAAACGATGCAAGTGTTGGAACAACAAGCGGTTCTGCCGGCACGACGAGTTCTGTTGCCAATTCGCTCGGTTCAAGTAACGAAGATTTAACAATTACCGTTAATGATTTAAGTTTTATAAATAATAGCACAAATGGCAGTACAACAACTTATCGAAAGGTATATGTACCAAACACAGAACACCTATATATTAACCCAATACCTACCGATAAATATGTAACAGTATATAAAGGTTATTATCAAAAGGAAATTAGCCAAAATGAAGCACAATCACTTGCTGATAAATATTTCCCTAAAATAATAAACGCTTTACATATTCCAACTCCATTATACGAAACTGAAATTGATAACGACGAAATTCCTAGCATAACAATTCGTTCTACAGCCGAAAGATATGATTTTACAGAGTATTATGGCACAGGTTTTAGCATTACAAATATGCAGAACCGAAACATAATTAGTTTTTCTTGTGGAGAAAATCCATTAACGATTAACGATAAAACTTTTAGCATAAGTCATAGTAAAAACGATACCGATGTCCTTAATTCAATTTCAGATCTTAAGCAAGAGCTTTTTAACATATTTGATGTGTCGTTTGACAGTGCAAAAGTTATTCGTCATTATAATAATTATAGTTTTTCCGGACCGACTTCACTGACTGTTTATTTGTACAATTCATCTGCACATCCATTAAACAAACTTCAAGGTGAAGCACCTTATACAGATTATATTTTTATTGGTTTTGATAATTATGAAAAAGAGTCAACCGACATATCTTATGCCCAAAATATATGGTACTGGTCTTTCCGCACTGAAAACAAATCACATTCAAAACCTATAACGCAAAAGGAATTACTACCGCTTGAAAAAGCAGAAGAATATCTAAACAAAGGTTACGTGTTATCAATGGGTGGTTGTGCGCAATGTCAGGCAGAACAAGCACCAATTGATTTTGCCAATTATGATTATGTTTCATTTGAATATGATGGCGGCTTTAATGTAGGTGTTCTTGCTATCCCCTATTATGCGTTTTATAAAAATATAGGCGTAGCCCAAAATGGAAATATGATTTTTTCAAAAGCTTACGTCCCTGCTATAGAGGTTGAAGGTTACGAAGAATATTTTATAAATAAGCATAACAACCATAATAAATATGATAATTCTAACGATTATATTTTAAAAGAAAATGGTTAAAAAAGTAAACCCGAGAAGATTTAAATTCTTCTCGGGTTTGTTTTAGTTAAAATAAAGACATCTGGTTTGTGTCGGGCAAGTCAGACATTGCGCCGAGGTCAGCAAGGTTTTGGATAATCGTTTTTGAAACGCCTGCTTCAACTGCAAAATCCTCTCGCGATACAAAGTCGCCCTTTTGTGCGGCTTCATATATAGAGTATGCCGCCTTTTCACCCACGCCCGAAAGCGCGCCAAAAGGCAAACGCATTTTACCGTCTTGCGGTAAAAACTTCATAGCGTGTGAATGTTTTATATCTATTGGCAATACCTCAATACCACGCGCCATCATTTCGTTAAATATAAGCAAGGTATCGTAGGTATCAAGTTCTTTTTTTGACGCCTCTTTACCCTTTGCCTTAATTTCGTTCATTTTGGCAAGCACAGCGCCTCTGCCCTTCATAATCGTGGGTACGTCGACGTCCTCGGGGCGCGCAGTAAAGTATGCGCAGTAAAATTCAAGTGGACGGTAAACCTTGTACCAACCAAGTTTTATTGCCGATATAACGTACGCCGCGGCATGAGCTTTTGGGAACATGTATTTAATCTTATAACACGAGCCAATATACCACTCGGGCACGCCAACTGCTCGCATATCGTCTTCCATTTTACCCCAATCTTCTTTAGACACCTTACCTTTTGCAACAAGTCCTTTACGTACCGTTTCGGTAATTTGGAAAGCTCGTCCTTCGTCCATACCTTGATGTATAAGGTAAACCATTATGTTGTCACGCGTACCAATAACTTCCGAAATGGTACAAGTGCCGTTTTCGATAAGGTCTTTAGCGTTACCAAGATAAACGTCGGTACCGTGTGAAAGTCCCGAAATCTGCAACAAGTCGGAGAAATTTTTTGGTTTACAGTCAACAAGCATTCCTCGTACAAACGAGGTACCAAACTCAGGCAGACAAAACGTGCCTGTTTTTGATTCAATTTCTTCTGCTGCAACGCCAAGCGCATCGGTAGAAGTAAACAAACTATAAACCTTAGGGTCACTCATCGAAATACTGTTTACGTCTATACCCGAATACTCATATAAATATTTATATGTAGTGGGCACTACGTGACCGAGTTCGTCAAGTTTTAAAATTGTATCGTGAATAGAATGGAAGTCAAAATGCGTTGTTATAATATCACTTGCGGTATCATCTGCAGGATGTTGCACAGGGCAAAAATCGTAAATTGTCATACCCTGTGGCACAATAATCATACCTGCTGGATGTTGACCCGTTGTGGTTTTTACCTTTGAAGATTCTACAAGTGATGCCAAACGGTTAAGTTCCGCCTGACTCAAAACAATGTTCATCTTTTCGGCATAGGCCTTGGCAAAACCAAAGGCAGTTTTTTCGGCAATGGTAGAAATCGTACCTGCTTTATAAACGTTTTCGGCGCCGAAAAGCGTTTTGGTATATTCTTGAATAGTGTTTTGAACTTCAACAGAGAAGTTAAGGTCTATATCAGGAACCTTATCGCCTTTAAATCCCAAAAAGGTTTCAAATGGTATATCGTGACCGTTTCTATCAAGGGGCATACCACAATTTGGACAGTTCTTTTCGGGTAGGTCAAATCCCGAGCCCACCGAACCGTCGGTAAAGAACTCACTATACTGACAACCTTTACACACGTAATGCGGTGCCAAGGGGTTAACCTCTGAAATGCCTGCCATAGTAGCAACAAATGACGAACCAACCGAACCACGCGAACCAACGTAGTAACCAAGTTCTTCACTCTTTGCTACCAACTTTTGAGCCGAGATATACATTATAGAGAATCCGTTATTAATAATAGAATTAAGTTCTTTATTAAGTCGCTTTTCTACTATTTCAGGTACGGGGTCGCCGTACATTGCCTTGGCATTGCGCCAACAAATTTCACGAAGAAGGTCATCCGAACCCTCGATTACCGGTGGGTAGTTACCCTTTGGCACGGGGATAACGTCGGGTGATACCATATCGGCAATTTTGTTTGGATTGTCAACCACAAACTCGTAAGCGCGGTCGCCAAAATATGAAAAGTCTTCGAGCATTTCGGTAGTCGACTTAAAGTAAAGCGGCGCTTGATTTTCAATATCGTCAAATCCCTGTCCTGCCATAACTATCTGACGGATAATGCCGTCCTGCTTTTTAAGAAAATGTACGTCGCCCGTAGCTACAACCGGTTTACCGAGTTTGTCGGCAAGTTCTACAACCTTGCGGTTAAAGTCCTTTACAACCTCAATGCTTGTAACGTTTTTAAATCGGTTGGGTGTAACGTTTCCTTTTTTGTCAACCTTGTCCGCCTTTTCGCTATCGCGCACCATAAACTCGTTGTTACCGAGCGGTTGTATTTCAAGGTAATCGTAGTAATCGGCAATTTCCAAAAGCGTTTTTTCGTCCTTGCCGTCAATTATTGCGCGATAAAGTTCGCCCTGTTCGCAAGCCGAACCAACAATAAGACCCTCGCGGTGAGCATCTAATTGCGAGCGCAGTATTACAGGTCTGCCATAAAAATTGTTAAGGTGCGAATCGGATACCAACTTGTAAAGATTTTTAAGACCTACCAAATCTTTAACCAAAAGAATTTGGTGATTACGCAATTTGCCTATCTCTTTACCGTTAAGTTTTGAAATATCATAACGAGTATCGTCAATAAAATAATTTTCGACACCGTAAATTGCCTTAAATTCACCGCCGCCTTTACGGATTTTGCCTACTGCTTCGGCAATAGCAGGATACGCTTGCACAACGCCGTGGTCGGTAATGGCGACTGCCTTGTGTCCCCATTTGAAAGCGCGATTAATAATATCGCCTGCGCTCGCTACCGCGTCTATTGCCGACATATTGGTGTGGCAATGAAGTTCAACACGCTTGTCACCATCATAGTCGTCGGTTTCTTCGTAC
>JAFYQN010000165.1 GCA_017559885.1 Clostridia bacterium | reverse complement strand
GCGCAATGATGGTATTATATAGTGTGTATGTAAAAATATTAATTCTATTTTGAGAAGAGGAATAAAATGGAAGAAAAAACTATAAATATTATGGACCTGCTATTGCTTGCGTGGCGCAGAATATGGGTGCTTATCATAGCGGCCGTAATTTTTGCTGGCGCTACGTTTGGCTACTGCAAGATAATTTTAACCCCACGATATAGCGCTACGGCGTCGCTTCTTGTAACCAACGGCGCGGTTACCACGTCTTATGATGAAACCACCGGTAAGGTAGCAGGCAGTGATATTCAGGCATCTCTTATTCTTTCACAGACTGTAGTAGATATTCTTAACACTCCCGACCTTTATAAAGAGGTTGCTAACCAACTTGGTAAAGATTACGACTATCTTTCACTTAAAGGTCGTACTTCTGTATCAAGAAGAAGTGAAGAATCTTTGTTTGTGGATATAACCTTTTCGAGCACCGACCCAAAAGAGGCAATGCGCGTTGCAAACAAGATAACCGAAACTGCATGTCAGTACATACCTAAAAAGTTTATAGAATCATCTAAAGCAGACGTTGCTTCTACCGCCATAAAGGCAGTTAAAACCTACCCTCGCACAACTATGGCAACGGGCGTAGCAGGTATTATCGGCGCGGCGGCAGCATTTGGCGTGGTATTTATAATTGAGTCTACAAATCGCGCAATAAAGGGCGAAGAAGACTTTACAAATAATTTCGACGTTCCGCTTTTAGGTTCGGTTCCTGATTTTGAAAATGCCGAAAGCGGCGGATACCGTAAATCTCGCGGCAAGGGAGGTTATGGCTATGGCAATTAAAAGCAAAAAAGCGCAGGACGCAAAAAACGCTGTTATAAACATAAGCGAAACTCGACATGTTCCTTTTGCCGTTGTCGAGGCATACAAAACCATACGTACTAACCTTACCTATTTGTTGGCTTCAAGTGAAACTAAGGTTTTTGGCATAACCAGTCCGGAAGCAGGCGAGGGTAAATCGACAACGTCTATAAATATGGCGATTGCTTTTTCACAGCTTGGTGATAAGGTTTTGCTAATTGATGCCGATATGCGTAAAAGTTCGGTTCATAAAAAACTTAAAATCGAAAACAATATCGGTCTTTCAAACGTGCTTGCCGGCTTTAACAAATATAACGAGGCAATCACCCACATAAGCGATACCTTCGACGTAATGACCGCAGGTCAAGTGCCTCCAAACCCTTCTGAACTTTTGGGTTCTGCAAGATTTAAAGAATTGGTTGACACCGTAGGTAAAGAATATAGTTACGTAATTATCGACACACCGCCTGTTGACGTTGTAACCGACGCGTTGGTTATAGCTCCTCAGACGTCAGGTCTTGTGCTTGTGGTTAAAGACCAAGTAACACCTACCGATTCAATTCAGCGCGCAATTGATGCGGCAAACTTTGCCAACATTAATATTCTTGGCGCGATTATGAACGCTGCCAATCCAAAATCGGGCGGTGGTTATCGCAAGTACGGTTACCGTAAATATGGTTATTATCGTAAGTACGGATATTCAAAATATGGTTATGGTTACGGCTATGGCAGCAAACCAACCCTTCAAAAACCCGAAGAAACGGCATCGACACAATCGCAAGAAAAACAATAAAACTATAATCGGGAGAACCTTGGCGTTTTCCCGATTTTTTATAAAGAAGGAATAGTATGAATTTTCTTGATATACACGCGCATATTTTACCCGAGGTAGACGACGGCGCGCGCGATATGGAAACGGCAATAAAACTGCTTGAAATGTTAAAAGAGCAGGGTGTGACCCACGTTATAGCAACACCGCACTTTTATCCCGATACTGACAACGTAGAGCAATTTACCGAAACGGTATCAAAAGCGTATAACGAGTTAAAAAAAGAGATAGAGTATAAAGATTTGCCAACGGTTTACCTTGGTTGCGAACTGCGTTATTTTGGCGGCATGGGTAAAAGTCGCGCGGTAAAACAATTCGCCATACAAAACACAAACTATTTGTTGCTTGAACTGCCTTATGGCGCGCCCATTACCAAAACGGTTATTAGCGATATAATCGATATTAAAGAGGTTTTGGGACTTACGCCAATACTTGCGCATATCGAAAGATACAGCAAGGTGCCGGGGTTTAAAAAGTTGTTAAAACTTATATCGGACGGAGTAGCCCTTGCTCATATAAACGCAGGCGCGGTTATTTCAAAAGAAGACGCAAAACTTTGCGAAAAACTAATAAAAGGCGGTTGTATTTCCTACCTTGCAAGCGATACCCACTCGGTAGTTAATCGCCCGCCGTATATAAAACAAGCGCTTGACACCATTTCAAGCAAACTTGGTCGCTCGGCGGCAAACCGACTTGTTATAAAATCCAATCGACTTTCGGATGAGATTGAGGGTATTTATGAACAGTACTAATTTAAAAATTAATCAAAAGGGCGATTTGGTTTATATAACCTTTCCCCGTCTTGAAGCGTGCGGCGCAGTGCGACACACCTTTTCGACCCGTCTTGGTGGGGTAAGCGAAGGTCAGTTTGCCACTATGAACACAAGTTTTTCGGGTGGCGACGATTTTAACAAGGTAGAGGAAAATTACCGTCGACTTTGCGGCGCGGTTGGAATAGATATATCACACCTTGTTTTAAGCAAACAAACCCACACGAGCAACGTTCGCGTTGTAACGCAAGACGATTGTGGAACCGGATACACAAAAGAAAGTTTTTGCGACGTTGACGGTCTTATCACAAACCAGTCGGGCGTTGCGCTTGTAACCCAATATGCCGATTGCACACCGCTGCTTTTTTGTGACCCCGTAAAACGCGTGTGCGCAACAAGTCACGCAGGTTGGCGCGGCACGGTTAGTCAAATAGGCAAAGTTACCATAGAAAAAATGATAACCGAATTTGGTTGCGACCCAAACGACATTATAGCGGCAATAGGTCCTTGTATTTGCGAAAGTTGTTACGAGGTAGATATGCCTGTGCTTGACGCTTTTATGGAAAGCGGCATAGACGTTACGGGAGTTTTTCGCGAGGGTAAAGACGAAAATCATTTTATGCTAAACTTGGCACAAGCAAATAAAAACATTTTAATATCGGCAGGTATAAAAGAAGACAATATAGATATAAGCGATATATGTACCTGTTGTAATTCGTGCGAACTTCATTCTCACAGAGCAACGGGCGGCAAAAGAGGAAATCTTGCTGCAATTATCGAATTGATTTAAAATTTGGGGGATAAAAATATGAAACTAAATTACAAGCGCACCATACTTATAGGTTTTGCTTTTATGGCAATCTTGGCGTTTTGGGAACTATATGACCAAATTGTGCCGTATGTTCTTCATTATAAATTTGAATATAATACAGTACAGACCAATATTATAATGTCTATCGATAATATACTTGCGCTGTTTATGTTGCCGCTTTTTGGTAAGATTTCAGATAAAACAAAAACGCCTCTTGGAAAAAGAACTCCGTATATTCTTTTTGGAACAATAGCGTCGGTTGCGGCGTTGTGCGCGTTAGCGGTTGTTGAAGGAAAACAATCCAAAATAGGTTTTATAATTGTATTAATGATATTGCTTGTTGCCATGTCAACCTATCGTTCGCCTGCTGTGGCATATATGCCCGACGTTACCGAAAAACCTCTACGCAGTAAAGGTAATGCTATCATAAATCTTGTTGGCTATATAGGCGGTATTTTTACCACGGTTGTAATGTGGGTGTTGGCTCCTGGAAGTATAAATGACGACGGCGATAAGGTTTACTCGCCTGATCAATCTTTTTCGGTGGTCTTTTTGGTTGTAGCGGCATTTATGTTAGTTGCCATGCTTGTAATGGTGCTTACCGTAAAAGAAAACAAAATATTGGCGCAAACAAACATACAAGACGATGAACCCGAAGTATCACAAAACGGAAAAACAAAACTTTCTAAACCGGTTGCAGTAAGCTTAATTCTTATTTTGGTGTCGGTATTCTTCTGGTGGATGTCATATAACGGCATAACAACAATGTTCTCGCGTTATTGCCAAGAGGTGTGGGGTGTTCATCCGGGAGAATCGTCAGGATATAAGACGATTGCCATGATTGCCGCAATAATCGCATTTGTACCACTTGGTCTAATTTCAAATAAAATAGGCAGAAAAAAATCAGTGCTTTTTGGAATTGCGTTAATGACAGTTTGTTATACAGGCGCGTTCTTTATTCAGGAAAAATCCGTCTTAATGTATATTATCTTTTCGGTAGTAGGCATTGGTTGGGCAGCGATAAATGTAAACTCGTTCCCAATGGTTGTCGAAATGTGTACCGGTTCCGACGTAGGCAAATACACGGGCTACTATTATACGTTTTCTATGGCGGCGCAGATTGTAACACCGTTGCTTTCGGCTGTGCTTATAGATAATGTCTTTCCACAATGGGGTTACAAAATTTTGTTCCCCTACGCAGTAATTTTCTCGGCGGCATCATTTGTAACAATGTGCTTTGTGCGTCACGGCGATTCAAAACCCGAAGCAAAAGCGGCAATAGCAGAACAGTTTGCGGCAGACAATTAATGTATATTAATATATAAAGGAATATAAAAATGCAATTTAGTGGTTTTCAAAAATTAACGTTACTCGATTATCCCGAAAAAACCGCATGCACCCTGTTTACTGCAGGGTGCAATTTTCGCTGTCCGTTTTGTCATAATGCGGCGCTTGTGACCCATATTGACAACACAAATTATTTTAGCGAAGAATATGTTTTGGATTATCTAAAAAAACGTGCAGGCATACTTGACGGCGTTTGTATTACAGGCGGCGAACCGCTTATGCACCAAGGACTTTTTGACTTTATAAAGAAGGTAAAGGAATTGGGTTATTCAGTAAAACTTGATACAAACGGTTCATACCCCGAAAAACTATCCGCGCTTATTGATAGCGGCCTTGTAGATTACGTCGCTATGGATATAAAAAACTCACCCGAAAAATATCTTCTTACTGCCGACTGTAGTGAGGAATATTTTGAAAAAGTAAAACAAAGCGTCAATATTTTAAAGCAGGGTAAAATAGATTTTGAATTTCGCACAACCGTGGTAAGAGAGTATCACGAAATCGAAGATATTAAAAAAATTGCCGAGTGGATTGCCCCTGTAAATAAATATTTTTTGCAAAATTTTATCGACTCGGGAGATATTATAAAAAATAATTTATCCGCCCACAATCGTGAAACCCTTGAATTTATGCGGTCTGCGGCCGGGGATACAATACCAAACACTCAAATTCGTGGAATTTAACACAATATATTGTGCAATTTACTATTGACAAAGCACAAAATATCCTATATAATGTATCTTGCTCAGCCCAAATATGGGGATAAAAAATAAATGAAAAGGGGAAAATATGGATGTATAACGTAATAAAACGTGACGGAAAACTCGTAAGTTTTGACATTCAAAAGATTAGCGATGCGATTAAACAGGCATTTGAAGCTTGCAACAAAGATTACAACCAAGACGTAATCGACTTTTTAGCGCTTAAGGTTACAGCTGACTTTACCGACAAAATCGAGGACGGCAAAATCACTGTTGAAAATATTCAGGACAGTGTAGAATCTGTTCTTATTAGAGCAGGTTATGACGATGTTGCTAAGGCATACATCATCTATCGTCGTCAGCGTGAAAAGATTAGAAATCTTAACGCAACAATGGTTGACTATAAAGAGATTATAGACAACTATCTTAACATCAACGACTGGCGCGTTAAAGAGAATTCTACCGTTACCTATTCAGTAGGCGGTCTTATTCTTTCAAACTCCGGCGCAGTTACAGCTAACTATTGGCTTTCTGAAATATATGATGACGAAATCGGCAATGCTCACCGTAATGCCGACATCCACATCCATGACCTTTCTATGCTTACAGGTTACTGCGCAGGTTGGTCACTTAAGCAACTTATTCAAGAAGGTCTTGGCGGTGTACCCGGCAAGATTACATCTGCTCCTGCAAGTCACCTTTCAACTCTTTGCAACCAGATGGTTAACTTCCTTGGTATTATGCAAAACGAATGGGCAGGCGCACAGGCGTTCTCATCATTTGATACCTACTTGGCGCCATTTGTAAAGGTTGATAACCTTACCTACCGTGAGGTTAAACAGTGCATCCAAAGCTTTATATACGGTGTAAATACTCCTTCTCGTTGGGGTACACAGTCACCATTTACCAACATTACTCTTGACTGGACTGTTCCTAACGACCTTGCAGAGCTTAACTGTATTGTTGGCGGCAAGGAAATGGATTTCAAATATAAGGATTGTAAAGCCGAGATGGATATGGTTAACAAGGCATTCATCGAGGTTATGGTTGAAGGCGACGCTAACGGTCGTGGCTTCCAGTATCCAATTCCTACCTATTCTATTACCCGTGATTTTGACTGGTCCGAAACCGAGAACAACAAGCTTCTCTTCGAGATGACCTCCAAGTACGGTACTCCCTATTTCTCCAACTATGTGAACAGCGACATGGAGCCCTCTGACGTACGAAGCATGTGCTGCCGTCTCCGCCTTGACCTCCGTGAGCTCCGCAAGAAATCGGGCGGATTCTTCGGATCGGGCGAGAGCACCGGTTCTATCGGCGTTGTAACCATCAACCTTCCCAGAATTGCATACCTTGCAAAGGATAAGGATGATTTCTACCGCCGCCTCGACCGCATCATGGATATCTCCGCCCGTTCGCTCAAGGTTAAGAGAACCATCGTTACCCGCTTGCTCGAGGAGGGACTCTATCCCTACACCAAGAGATACCTCGGCACCTTCGACAACCACTTCTCCACTATCGGTCTTATCGGTATGAACGAGGTTGGTCTGAATGCAAATTGGCTCCGCGCCGATCTCACTCACAAGGAAACCCAGGAGTTTGCAAAGGAAGTTCTCAACCACATGAGAAACCGCCTCTCCGACTATCAGGAAAAGTACGGCGACCTTTACAACCTCGAGGCTACTCCCGCAGAGTCGACTACCTACCGCCTTGCACAGAAGGACGTTGAGCTCTATCCCGATATCATCACCGCCGCAAAGGACGGAGATACTCCTTACTACACCAACAGCTCTCACCTCCCCGTAGGATACACCGAGGACGTGTTCGAGGCTCTCGATATTCAGGACGAGCTTCAGACTCTCTACACCTCCGGTACCGTATTCCACGCATTCCTCGGCGAAAGACTTCCCGATTGGAAGAGCGCTGCAGAGCTTATCCGTAAGATCGCAGAAAATCACCGCCTGCCCTATTACACACTCTCTCCCACATACTCCGTATGCCGCAACCACGGTTATATCACCGGCGAGGCATTCGAGTGCCCCACCTGCGGTCAGAAGACCGAGGTATACAGCCGTATCACCGGCTACTACCGCCCCGTTCAGAACTGGAACGACGGTAAGGCACAGGAGTTCAAGGACAGAAAGCTTTACGATATTTCCAAGTCCACCCTCCACGACCGCGCAGACGCTATGGCAAAGGCAGAGGCCGAGGAAAAGGCAGCTGCTATGACAGTTGTTCCTATGCTCTTTACCACCAAGACCTGCCCCAACTGCCGTACCGCAAAGGCCGCACTTGATGCAGCAGGTATCAAGTATGAGGTAGTTGACGCAAACGATGCTCGTGACCTCGCGATGGAATTTGACATCAAGCAGGCACCTACCCTCGTGGTCAACGGCAAGAAATACGCAGGAATCGCCGCAGTTAAGTCGTACATCGAAAGTTGCAAATCGGTTGGCTGATAATTAAAAAAGAAAAGCTCCGTATCACAAGATACGGAGCTTTTTTGATGCTTTAATTTAAATCGAAAGCCCTCTGACGTATTCGGATGCGGCGAGTGCGGCAACCGAGCCGTCGGAAGCGGCAGTGGTGAGCTGGCGGACCGTCTTCTGACGGCAGTCACCTGCAACAAAGATGCCCTTTTTGCTTGTGTGGCAATCTTCCGATGCTAAAACAAATCCCTCACCGTCAAGCTCGATAATATCCTTGAACGGAGTGGTCGCGGGGAGATTTCCGATGGCAACGAACAATCCGTCGACAGGCATTTTAGTGATATTGCCCGACGGAATGTCCTCGATCTCGAGATGCTCGATCGAGCTTTCGCCCGCAATTTTTGTAACTCTTGCGTTGAGCACCATTTTTACCTTGGGATTGTTTTTGACCGCACGAACGGTGGTCTCGTCGGCTCTGAATCCTTCGCGGCGGTGAATGAGAGTGACCGATTTGCATATATCGGCAAGATAGAGCGCGTCCTGGAGCGCGGTCTGACCTCCGCCAACGATGGCAACGTCCTGATTGGCAAAGAACGAGCCGTCGCATACGGCGCAGTATGATACTCCCGCACCGGTGAGCTCTTCTTCGCCTTCGACTCCGAGAAGACGTCGCTTCATGCCGACGGCGATAATGATCGCCTTGCCCTCGTATTCGCCCGAATCGGTAGTGACCGTCCAGCCGTTTTCGCTTTCGCGAAGAGTGCTTACAGCCTCAAACTTGAATTCTGCGCCAAAGCTTGTTGCCTGATCCAAAAGCCGCTCGGAAAACGTTGCGCCGTCGATGGCCTCGACCGAAGGGAAGTTTTCCACGCGGTGCGAATAGGCGATCTGACCGCCGACCAGCTCACTCTCGAGAAGGAGAACCTTCATCGAGGCGCGGCAGGCGTATATGGCGGCTGTCATTCCGGCACAGCCCGATCCGATGATAATTATATCGTACATTTTCTTCTTTTCCTTTGAATGCAAGATTAGAACACAAGATCGGCAAGTGCGATTCTTGTCTTGTTTTTGGAAGCTATCGGGATGTACTTTTCGGTGCTGCCCATCATGATGTAATCGCCGTTTTCGTCGGTCTTGACGGGATAGATCGAGAATGCGGCAACGCCGTTTGCACCGAGTGTAAAGTCAATAGCATCAGTTTTCTTTATTCTTGCGTATTTCTTGGTGAAATATTCGTATGCAACGTATTCGCAGTCGTCCGTGAGTCCGGGAATGGTGGAGAAATCGAGCTTTTCGACAACTTCCTCGTCCTTTACGTTGAATGCGGCAAGGGCAAAATTGTCGCGGCTGCGGTTCCATACCTTAATGGGAAGTCCTTCGGCACGGCAGTTGTGATAGAGGCAATCCGCGGTGACGCGCGCATTTTCCTCGCACATCATAAGCTCACCGTTGTCCTCGATGACAGGCATGAGGTTTTCGCGAAGAGTGATGTCAAGACGGTCGCTGATGTAAATGGGAGAG